>URWN01000003.1 GCA_900551615.1 uncultured Clostridium sp. | reverse complement strand
GCTGTCATTCCTGTCATTAATTTTGGTTTATTTACTTTTCCTGTCCAATCTGTTTTGGTTTGAGATGTTCCTGACACATATTTATTTAACTCATCCTCATATTCATTTAATGTCTTTGCTTGATTCACTTCTGCTGCAGCTGTTTTTTCTTTTGCTTCTTTTGCTTTTGCAAACAATCCTGTGTTTGTTAATGATTGTATTGATATTGTTGCTAATATCAATAAGATAATAATTGTAATTACTAACGCTACTAGCGTTATACCTTTTGTGCTTTTGTACCTTTCTTTTAACATAATAATCTTCCTTTCATTTGTATTTTCTTCCATTATTCTACAACACTATACTTTTTTTGTCAACAATTTGTATGAATAAAATTAATTATTTTTGGTAATATTTTTATTATAATTTCTATTTTTAATTAGTTTAGCTCACTTTTTATTATTTTATCTTAATGATATTATTTTATAAAACATTTGAAAGTAGGTGTTACATTTGTTAATAAAAAATGATGACGTTTTAAAAGTATTGGGTAAAAAAATCAAACAATCTAGATTATCTAAAAAATATACCCAAGAATATGTTGCTGAAAATATTGATATTTCCATTGATTTATTAAGAAATATTGAAAATGGTAGAAATATTGGTAGTGTTCCTACTTTACTAAATTTATGCAATTTTTTAACTATTTCACCTAATTGTTTATTTTCTGAATTATTAACATTTAAAGAAAATACTTTAGATACTTTTTTAACTTCTACTATAAAAAGTATTTCAAAAGATGATAAAGAATTATTAAAACAAATTATTATTCACATAGATAAAAATTATTAAAATAAATATAGATATTAATATCTTATATATCTAAAAAAGAGATTCAAATTTAATTTATAACTTGAATCTCTTTTTATTTTTGTATTCCTATTTTTTACAAGAATTTATACAAAAGTATAAAAATCTACTCAGCAGTTTTTGTCTCATTTTCATTTGATAAAATTGCTGTTAAATTTACTCTTCCTTGTTCATCTATATCTGTAACCTTAACTGTTACTTTATCACCAACATGAAGAACATCTTCAACTTTTTTGATTCTTTCTTTAGATATTTTAGATATATGTAATAATCCTTCTTTTCCAGCTACTCCTAAGTCTACAAATGCTCCAAAGTTCATTATTCTTGTAACTGTTCCATAATAGATTCCACCAACTTCAACATCTCTTACTATGTCTTCTACCATTTCTAATGCTTCATTAGCTTTTTCAGAATCATTTGAGTAAATCATTACTTGTCCATCTTCTTCTATATCTATTTTAACACCTGTTGCATCTATTATTTTGTTTATAGTTTCTCCACCTTTACCAATTACATCTTTTATTTTTTCAACTTTTATTTTTGTTGATACTATTCTAGGTGCATATTTTGATATTTCTGTTCTTGGCTTAGATATTACTGGTGCCATTACATCTTCTAATATATGTTTTCTAGCTACTCTTGTTCTAGCAAATGCTTCTTCTATAATCTTATATGATAATCCATCAACTTTAATATCTACTTGAATTGCTGTTATACCTTTTTCTGTTCCACCAACTTTAAAGTCCATATCTCCAAAGAAATCTTCTAATCCCTGAATATCTGTTAACATTACATAGTCATTTTCATCTTCTGGATTTGTTACAAGTCCTGTTGATATACCTGCAACTGGTCTTTTAATTGGTACACCTGCTGCCATTAATGATAATGTACTTCCACATATACTTGCTTGTGATGTTGAACCATTTGATGATAATACTTCTGATACAACTCTTATTGCATATGGGAATTCTTCTTTTGATGGTAGTACTGGAACTAATGCTTTTTCTGCTAATGCTCCATGTCCTATTTCTCTTCTTCCTGGTCCTCTTGGTGGTCTAGCTTCACCTACACTGTAACTTGGGAAGTTGTATTGATGCATATATCTTTTTGATTCTTCTGTATCTATTCCATCTAGTGTTTGTTCTTCACTTATCATTCCTAATGTTGTAACTGAAAGTACTTGTGTTTGTCCTCTTGTAAATAATGCACTTCCATGAACACGTGGTAATAGATCTATTTCACATGATAGTGGTCTGATTTCGTCGATTGCTCTACCATCAACTCTTTTATGTTCATAGAATATCATATCTCTTACTGTCTTTTTCTCTAATTTATAAATTGCTTCTCCAATATCTGCCTTGTGTTCTGCAGCTGCTTCTTCTCCGAATTTTTCAGTATATGCTTCTACTATTTTATCAGTTACAGCAGCTACATTGTTGTCTCTTGTTTCTTTGTCTGCTTCTTGAAGAGCTTGTTTTATATCTTCTTTGAAATTTGTTTCTATAAATTCATATATATCATGATCAACTGCAAATGATTTGTATTCAAATTTTGGTTTTCCAATTTCTTCTTTCATTTTTTCTATGAATTTACAAATCTTTTTGATTTCTGTATGACCTTGTTTTATTGCTTCTAACATAACATCATCTGGAACTTCATTTGCTCCTGCTTCAATCATAGCTATTTTTTCTTCAGTTCCTGCTACTGTTAATGTTAAGTCAGATACTCTTCTTTGTTCTTCTGATGGATTTATAACTATTTTTCCATCAACTAATCCAACGTTTACTGCTGCTGTTGGTCCACCAAATGGTATATCAGAAATTGAAAGTGCTGCTGATGCACCTATCATTGCTGCTACTTCTGGTGAGTTATCTTGTTCTACTGAAAGAACTGTTGCTACAACTACTACATCATTTCTGAAATCTTTTGGAAATAGTGGTCTTAATGGTCTGTCTATTGCTCTTGATGTTAATATAGCTTTATCACTTGGTTTTCCTTCTCTTTTTTGGAATGAACCTGGTATTTTTCCAACTGAATATAATTTTTCTTCATAATCTACTGACAATGGGAAAAAGTCTATTCCATCTCTTGGTTCTTTTGATGCTGTAACATTTACCATTACAACTGTGTCTCCATATCTAACTGTTACACTTCCATTTGCTAACCCTGCAAATTTTCCTGTTTCTATTGTTAGTTTTCTTCCTGCTAGTTCTGTTTCATATACTTTAAACATTTTGTTTTCTTCCTTTCCTTTTTCATCTTTTTTGCACCATTTTTTAATAAATTCAAACATAGTTTGTCCCCCTTTAATCCCTCTTTTTTGAGCCTCATTTAGATTGTAACCTCTATAATATTCTGGCTTTTATATTTTATTTTTTCTATATCTTGTCCAGTACATTATACAAGCTACTTACCTAAATTTCAGGCTCATTTGGAAAATTTTCACAAAAAGCCTATGCTAAATCTTTTGTTTTGCATAGGCTCTTTTATGAAATTATTTTCTTAATCCTAATTTTTCAACGATGTCTCTATATCTTTGAACATCTTTTTTTGCTAGGTAGTTTAGTAAATTTCTTCTTTTACCAACCATTTTTAATAATCCTCTTCTTGAGTGATTATCTTTAACATGTACTTTTAAGTGTTCTGTTAATTCATTAATTCTTTCTGTTAAAAGAGCGATTTGTACTTCTGGTGAACCAGTGTCTTTTTCTTCTCTTTTATATGTGTTAATGATTTCTTGTTTTCTTTCCTTTGTCATTGTTTACACCTCCTATTTTTCTTTACTCCTTTAACTGAGCTTTTAGCCTTGGTGCTTTGCTTAAAAAGCTAAGTAAAAGGTTTACCTTGAATAGTATACTATATTTTTTTTGATTTATCAAGGGTTTTAGGAAAATTTTGTTAATTTCTGGATTTCTAGTGTTACAGTTCACAGCCAATAAAATTATTGTTTGTGTGGCGCCCCGTCCCTCTTGTCTCACCCTTTGTCTCAAAAATGCATAAAAGGTAAGATAGTACAATCTACCTCACCTTTTATAATTTATATTATCCTAATTCTGCAAAATATTTAATTGTTCTAACCATTTGGCTAGTATAAGAATTTTCATTATCATACCAAGATACAACTTGAACTTGATACAAACCGTTTCCGATTTCTGTTACCATTGTTTGTGTTGAATCAAATAATGAACCGTATCTCATTCCAATAACATCTGATGAAACTAAGTATTCATCTGTATATCCAAATGATTCGCTACTTTGAGCTTTCATTGCTGCATTTATTGATTCTTCTGTAATGTTTACTCCTTTAACAACTGCTACTAATATAGTTGTAGAACCTGTTGGTACTGGAACTCTTTGTGCAGAACCAATTAATTTTCCATTTAATTCTGGTATAACTAATCCTATTGCTTTTGCTGCTCCTGTTGTGTTTGGTACAATATTAACAGCTGCTGCTCTAGCTCTTCTTAAATCACCTTTTCTATGTGGTCCATCTAATATCATTTGATCTCCTGTATAAGCATGAACTGTTGTCATTATTCCTGATTGAATTGGTGCATAATCATTTAATGCTTTTGCCATTGGTGCTAAACAGTTTGTTGTACATGATGCTGCTGATATTATTTTGTCTTCTGGTGTTAATATTTTTTCATTTACACCATAAACTATTGTTGGTAAGTCTTTTCCAGCTGGCGCTGATATTACTACTTTTTTAGCTCCTGCATCAATATGTGCTTGTGCTTTGTCTTTAGATGTATAGAATCCTGTACATTCTAAAACTACATCTACTCCAATTTCTCCCCATGGTAAATTTGCTGCATCTTTTTCTGAATATATTTTAATTGTTTTTCCATCTACAGTTATTGAATCTTCTCCTGCTTCTACTGTTTCAGCTTTTTCATATTTTCCTTGTGCTGAATCATATTTTAATAAATGAGCTAACATTTTAGGACTTGTTAAATCGTTTATTGCTACGATTTCATATCCCTCTGCTCCAAACATTTGTCTAAATGCTAGACGTCCTATACGTCCAAATCCATTAATGGCTACTTTTACTGACATAATAAATTCCTCCTTTAATTTAGCATTGGTTTTCCTTTGCTTTTTCTTTTAGTATTACCATATTTTTTTTGGCAATTCAATTCTATATCAAATTTATAGTATTTTCAAGTGTTTTTTTATATTATTTTCCCATATATTTTTCCAAAACAATAATAAACATTGCATGAGACCATCCAAGACCAATAACCCAATTTGGTTTTAAAGTCTCATTATCAACTTGCTCTCCCAAGAAATAATGTTTACCAGCAGTTTTAATAACAAAATCAAAAGTTTCTTTTGCCTTCTTTTTCTCACCTGTTTCCAAATAATACAATGTCATCCAAAGGTTTGATATTGGCCATGGGTTACCATTCATATAATTATCATTTTCAAATCTTTGATAACCACCTGTATAAGTTCTCAAACTCAAATTTATTCTTTCAACAGTATTTTGAATTTTCTTTTCTTTTGGTTTAAATACTTCAAATGGTGTAACAGCACCCATTATGCTTATATCCATTTTTTTATCTTCTGGATTTCTTACATATGATTTTTTATCTTCATCATACAAATATTTGTTAATGTACTTTTTAATTTCAAGTTGCATTCTTTCTATTTCTTTTTTAGATTTTTCAACTTTTTCTTGTTTTAATCTATTATTTTCAAATTCAGATACATCTTTTCCTAATATATCATACATCTTCAAAATACTTGAAAATGCTGAATAAATACTTGCTAATGAATACAAATGTACACCTTCACACATTTCCCACAAATCATAACTTACATGATATTTATGTTCTTTTGTTTCTTCTGGTTTTTCTAACCAATCTTTTACATATCTCTTTAAGAAATCTATTGCTTTTTCGCACATTGGTAAATTTTCTTTTAAGAATTTTTCTGATTTAGTATATTTATAATGTTCATATACACCATAAACAACACTTGCAGTTTCATCCACTTGATATCCCCAACATGGAGCTAATTTACCATCTGTATAAAAACGTTGTTCCCACATTCCATTTTTACTTTGCGTTTTTTTACAAAATACTTTATAGAATTTTTCTGTTTCCTTATTCATTTTTAAGATATCCATTGCTTTTGTCATAAATACTGCATCTCTAGGCCAACAATATGCATACCTTCCACATTTTGTAAAGTTTTCATCAATTTCAGGTGACGCTATAATTGCTCCAGTATCTACATTTGTCAATAATGGAAATAATAATATACTTCTTTTATATATTTCATATATTCTTTCATCATAGCTATTTTCAGGTTCTTTAATTTTTAAACCATTATGCTGTTTAACATATTTTCTCCAATATGATTTTGTATTCATATATTCTTTTTCAAAATCTATTCTCTTTATTCTCTCAATTTCATCTTCTATATCAGACACATTTTTATTTTCATCAATTACTATACAGATTTCTAGCTCTTTTTTCTCACATGGTTTTATTGTCCCAATTTCATAAGCAATTGATGTATCTTTTGACATTCCTATATAATCTTTATCAAATATTTCTGTTCTTTTTATATTATTTATACTTCCATTTATTTGATGTTTTATAATATCTTTTCCTTTTGCAAATGTTGAGAATACAAAATCATGTGCATATTGCATCATTCCACCATCAACAATTTTGCATCCTACAAAGTTATTTGTATCTGATAATAATTCAGAATGAATATAAAATTCAGTATTTAAATCTATTTTACTTTCATTAAAAAATGTATATTTTTTAAACAATACATTTTCTTTTATTAATACAAAATCTGTTTGTAGTATTTTTAAATTAAAGTATGTATTTGTAATTTCAGTATTTAATATATTTGTATCAGTGTCATAATATTGCTTATATGTGTTATTTATATCATCATGCAAATATATTAAATCTGATTCATTTACCTTTACACCTGTATGAAAATAGTTTATGTATTGTTTATTATCTCTACTAGGGAAATATATTCTTTGCATTTCTCCTTTTGAAGTAAATGTAGCTATTATTTTTTTATTTCCTATTATTGCTTCATTTAAATATTTGTTTTCCATCTTTTTTCCTTTCTGTCAATAGGGACGCCCCTTTTTGACAGAAAATTGTCAGAAAGTTGTCAAAAAGGGGCGTCCCTATTGACATTTTTAGCCCTCTATTACATTTAAAATTTGTTTTTCCAAATCTTTTATTTTTTCATTAATTCTAAATACATCCGTATCTTTAAGTTGACCATTATTCATATCTTCTCTAACACTGCTGTCCATATCCTCTATTTCTGATTTTAATTTTTCTAATCTCTTCAATACTTCAGATTTCATATTAACAGGTAATTTCTTATCCATTTTATGTGTTAATTTAACATCTTCATCTACATTTAGTTCATATGTCTCACCATAATTTGGTATTATAACTGGTAATTGTACTTCATTTTCAATTTTTTCACCAAGTACCTCTTGTGATTCCTCCTCACCATGAATTAAAAATACTTGTTTTGGTTTTTTAATAAATGAATAAACAAAGTTCATTAATCCATCTTGGTCTGCATGTCCTGAATATCCTTCTATATATTCAATTCTTGCATTTACTGCAATTTCTTCACCAAATATTTTTACTTTTTTAGCTCCATTTACTATACTATATCCAAGTGTTCCTGGTGCTTGATATCCTACAAATAATATTGTTGAGTTTGGATTCCACAAATTATGTTTTAAGTGATGTTTTATTCTTCCAACTTCACACATTCCGCTTGCTGATATTATTATACAAGGTTCTGGATTTTCATTTAAAGCCTTTGATTCATCAGCAGTTGTTGTAAACTTTAATCCTGGAAATTCAAGTGGATGGTCTCCTTTTTTTATTTCTTCTTGGGTCTCTTCATCAAATAAATCCATGTTTTCTTTAAATACCTCTGTTGCAGATATTGCAAGCGGACTATCTACATATACTGGTGCCTTCATTAATGTCTCATATTCTTTGATAAACTTTTCATCATCTTTTGTTTCTTTTATTTTGTTTAGTTCATATAATATTTCTTGTGTTCTTCCAACTGCAAATGATGGTATTACAACTGTTCCTTTGTTATCAAGTGTTTCTGATACAATATCCAAAAACATTTCTGCTTTTTGATCATTTTTAATATGTTTTCTACTTCCATATGTTGATTCCATTACTAAAAAATCTGCATCTTCTATCATTGTTGGTTCACTAAGTAATGGTATATCATTATTTCCTAAATCACCTGTAAATACTGTTTTTGTTTGTTTTCCATTTTCATTTACCCATAATTCAATAATACTTGAACCTAACATGTGTCCAGCATCATTAAATCTTACATGTATATCTGGTGTTATATCTATAATTTGGTCATATTGAACTGGCTCAAATATTTCCAAACATCTCGCAGCTTGTTCTGCTGTATATAATGGGTCTCTAGCTTCAAGACCTTTTCTCATTCTTTTTCTATTTTTCCATTCACTTTCCATTTCTTGAATATGTCCACTATCTGGTAACATTAGTGCACATAAATCACATGTCGCTTTGTGTGCATATATTTTATTTTTAAATCCCTCATTATATAATTTTGGAATTCTTCCTGAATGGTCTATATGGGCATGTGTTAATAGCATAAAATCTATTTCTGCTGGATTAAAATCAAATTCATCAAAATTTTCCTCTTCTAATTCTTTTTTTCCTTGCCACATACCACAATCAACTAAAAATTTTTTTCCTGCAGCCTCTACTAAGTAGTTTGAACCTGTTACTGTTTTCGTTGCACCTAAAAATGTAATCTTCATAAATTTCCTCCTCTTTTTTGCCAATGGCCAGTGTCCAATAGGGACGGTTCTTTTTGGACATCTTTATTCTTTCTAAACAAAGTGTCCAAAAAGAACCGTCCCTATTGGACACTTTTGCTACCCCCATATTGGTATTTTTTTATTCAATTTTATATTTAAATCGACTGGCTTTTGTATTTCTATTCTTTCTTCAAAAATATTTTCATCAAAAATTTGTACAAAGTATTTATCTTTTTCTTTAGTAATTTTTAAATATGCTTTTTCTAGTTTTATAATTCTTACTTTAAATATATTTTTCAATACTTCATTATTTGTCTCATTGTTTTCAGAAATTTTCTCTAGAACTTTAAAATCTATAGCCTTATTAATTATTACTTCTAAAACTTCATTGATTATTCTTTTTATACTTTCTATTTCATATACTTTCTTTTCATGATTATATGGTAACAATAAATAATACCTAAAGTCATATATAATTTTCTCTATTTCTTGTTTTGTTTCTGTCTTTTTTATTTTTATTTTCAACATTTTTAAAAATAATTCTTGTAATTTTATTTTTAATTTTTCTAATTCTTTCTCATCATTTTTTGAATTTAAAACTTCTAAGTATTTATGTTTTTCTTCAAGTTCTTTTTGATATTTAACAAAGTTTTGTGGATTCATTATTCTATTTAATTTTTCAAGTTCTTCTTTCTTTTCCTTTTTTTCCTCTTCCATTATTTTAGCTAATATTCTCATACTAAATATTTTCTTTTCTAATGAAAGTTGTTCGTTCCTTACTACATATTCCTTTTGTAATAACTCTTTGTCATTTATAGTTTCATCTATTTGCATAATTTGTTTATTTATATCTATTTTTCTTTTGGTTGTTTGTTCTAAAAATTCTTTTTTATCTTGAATTTTTTCAAACTCATTATCTATTTTACCTTTTATTTCCAATATTTCTTCTGTTTCTTTACTATTAAATTTTATACTTAATAATATAGATATTTTTGCTAATATATCTATTAATCTATTCATATTTTCTTTTCCATACTTGCCTTCTAGTTCTTCTTTAAATAAATAAAAATAATCTATAATAAATTCATCATTTTTTACCCATTTATTTAAAAATTTATGTCCTACTAATATTCTTAAAATTTGATATATTAAATTGTGATCTATACTTTCTATTTCTTGTGGTATTGTCGTCCATGAATATCCATTAAAATCTCTTAATGGTTCTACCATATTAATATTATTACCTACATTTATTAATTCAGATAATGTCTCATTTATTAAAAAATAATCATCTTTTATTATTTTGTCTTTTTTAGAAATTTTTGCTATTGCATATAAAATTTTTCTTTCTATTGGATATGCTATTATTGTTTTATTTTCTTTATCTACTATATATGTTTTATTATTAGGAATTTTGTTTTCTTCATCATTCATTCTTATTATTTTTATTGAATCACAATTGTTTTTTATAATCTCTATTATATTTGCTACATATTCTTCTTTTGTTTGCACATCTTTTTTTACTGTTTCTAAATCTTTGTATGCCGCTTCAATTTTATATAATATGCTTAAAAGGGTACTTTTTACATGTTCGTCAAATTGCTTTGTTTCTAAAACTTTTTCCAATTCGTTATTGTAGTCTTTTTTTACAATTTTTTCTAATAAGTTCTTTTTTTTATGCAATATAGTACCCTCCTTTTTTATAGTTTTATTCTTCCACTTCTTCTTGTGGTGGTGTTCCCATCTTTAATTCTTCCAGTCTTTCTTTTGACATTAAGACTTCTCTAGGCTTACTTCCTTGATATCCAGAAATAATTCCTCTTTCCTCCATTTGGTCTATTATTCTTCCTGCACGTGCATAACCTACTTTAAATTTTCTTTGTATAAATGATGTTGATGCTGTTCCTTGCTCTACAACAGCATCTATTGCATCCATTAAAAATGGATCTGTTTCATCATCTTCTGCTTGCTCTTGCATTAATTCTTTTTCTGTTTTATTACTATTTTCAATTGTTTCTAATATATCTTCACTATAATTTGCTGTTCCATTTTGTTTTACAAAGTCTACTATTTTTTCTACTTCTTCATCTGATACAAATGCACCTTGAACTCTAACTGGTTTTGGATATCCTGTTGGGAAAAATAGCATATCACCTTTTCCTAGTAATTTTTCAGCTCCAACTGAGTCTAATATAGTTCTTGAGTCTACTTGTGATGATACCGCAAATGCTATTCTTGATGGTACATTTGCTTTTATTAATCCTGTAATTACATCAACTGATGGTCTTTGTGTTGCAATTACTAAGTGCATTCCAGCAGCTCTTGCTTTTTGTGCTAATCTACATATTGCCTCTTCAACATCTTTTGCAGCAACCATCATTAAGTCTGCTAACTCGTCTACTATTATTACTATTTGTGGTAATTTACCTTGTCCTTCTTCTTTTTCTATTGCTTTATTATATCCCTTGATGTCTCTTACTCCTTTTGCTGCAAATAAATTATATCTATTATCCATTTCTTGAACAGCCCATGCTAATGCTCCTGCTGCTTTTTTAGGGTCTGTTACAACTGGTATTAATAAATGTGGTATTCCATTATATACTGATAATTCAACTACTTTAGGGTCTACCATTACCATTTTTACTTCACTTGGTTTAGCATTATATATAATACTTGAAATTATTGTGTTTATACATACACTTTTTCCTGAACCTGTAGAACCTGCAATTAAAACGTGTGGCATTTTTGCTATGTCTGCTAATTGTATATTTCCTGCAACATCTTTTCCAAGTGCTACTGTTAATTTTGATTTATTATTTTGGAATTCTTCACTTTCTAATACTTCTCTTAAGTGAACTGCTTCTTTTTCTTTATTTGGAACTTCTATTCCAACTGCTTGTTTTCCTGGAATTGGTGCTTCAATTCTTATTGTTTCAGCAGCTAAATTTAAGGCGATATCATCTGCTAGATTTGCTATTTTACTTACTCTTACACCTTCTGCTGGTTTTAGCTCATATCTTGTTATTGCAGGTCCAACAGAAACATTTTCAACTTTGGCTGATACACCAAAACTATATAATGTTTTTTGCAATTTTGTTGCTGTATCTGTTAAGGCTTTTGCTCCACCTTTTAATTTTTTCTTATCTGGTTTGCTTAGTAATTCAATTGGTGGATACTCATAATTTTCATCTTCAACAACCATCGCATGTTCAAGTTGTAATACTTCTTTTGTTTTATCTTCTTTTTTCTCTTCTTCTTGTCTAAATAAATTGTTTTCTATAACATCTGGCTGAATTGATTGTGTTTTTTTAGATTCTTTTGTTAATGGTGTTAAATCATCATCTTTATGGTCATATTTTTTTCTTCCTTTTTTGTCTTCTTCTTCTAATATTCTACCACCAAAATTGATTTTTATTTGTTCTCCAACATCCTCTTCTTCTAATGCTTCTCTCATTGCCTGTTCTTTTTGTATTGATTTAGATTTTTTCTTATTTTCTAAAGCTTGTTGTTTTGCTTCTTGTCTAGCTTTTTCTTGTTCTTCTCTTAATTGTTGTCTTCTTTCATATTTTTCTTCTCTACTCTCTTCTGTTTTTTCAACAAAGTTATTTATCATTTCAGATATATTTATTCCAAATGTGAATACTGCAAGCATAATTACAATACCTACACACAATATTATTGCTCCAACTGGACTTAACAAATTTGCAAGCGGTGTTGCAAGTATTGCTCCAAGTGCTCCTCCACCTTTATCTTGCATTCCTAAGCTATATGCATCTTTTACTATTGTTTGCATATTTTTATCCAATATTGTCATTTCTCCAGAATTTATTTGCCATGCAGTCATTAATACCGCTATACTTATTAATAAAACTGCATATTGTGTCAATTTTGAAGTAAGATATTCATCATCATTTAAAGCTATTTTTATTCCTATTAAAAAGGTTCCTACTGGTAAAATGTATTTTATAATTCCCATCATTCCACCCAATATTTCATTTAATTTTATTCCAATAATACCTGATTTTCCATATATTAATACACATAATAATACACTTAATATTATTAATCCAACTACCGCTAAATCTGTATTTGATGCTCTTTTTTTTGCTCTAGTATTTGACTTTCTTTTAGTTTTTCTTTTTGCCATGTTTTTCCTCCGTTTTTTCTTAAAAATGTTACATTATAATAAAAAGGGAAAAAAGCCCTGCCACCTTTCCCTTTATTTTAATTCTTTTCTACTATTTTGAACTGTTTTTAATGTGTCTTCTATAGACATTTCCATTAATTTTAGAGCTTCTGATATATTTTTCTCTAATCCACCTAATGTTTGTGTTAATACATCTTCTGTATGTGCTAATAATTCATCTGCATATTCTTTAGTTCCATTAGATATTTCTCTTGATCTTTCATTAGCATTCTCAATTATTTCTTTCTTTTGTTCATATGCTTTTCTTGTAATTTCATGTTCATCTATCATTGATATAATTCTATTCTCTGCTTCTTTTACTATTCCATCTGCTTCTTTTTGAGCTTCTACTAATATACGTTGTCTTTCTTCTTTTACCCATTTAGCTTGTTTTAGCTCATCTGGAAGTTTTAGTCTTATTTCCTTTATTAAGTCTAGCATTTCTTCTTTATCTACAATTCCTTTACTTGAAAATGGTACATTTCTACTTTTTTCAATTATATCCTCCAAAGTTTCTAGTAGTTCAAATATCTCCATGGTTTTACCCCTTTCTAATTTTTATAAAGATTAATGTTGCTCTTCCATATCTTCTTTTATCTATTATCTCAATATCTATTTTCTTTAGTTCATTTAATACTTTTTCTTCATTATCTGTTTCTATTATTATTGTTGAATTTTCATCAGCTATTTTTTGACTAATTATATATTCAACTGATTTTATTGCAAAATCTGAATTATATGGTGGATCTATATATATGATATCCATTTTTTCTTTCACTTTATTTTTTAGCAATGTCTCATAATCTAAATTATATAATTCTACCTTTTCTTTTAAATGTGTTTTTTCTATATTTTTATTTATTATATTTATTGCGTCTTTTGATTTATCACATAATATAACTTTTTTTGATCCTCTACTTGCTGCCTCTAATCCTATTGCTCCACTACCTGAAAATACATCTAAAAAATTGGAATTTATTATTTCATTTTGTATTATATTAAACAATGATTCTTTTACCCTATCTAATGTTGGTCTTGTTGCTTTTCCTTCTAATGTATATAATTTCGTACCTCTGGCTGTTCCACTTATTATTCTCATTTTGCTTTTTCTCCTATGTTATAATTTTATCGTTTTTTCTGTCAATGTCAATAGAATTAACACAATTGTAATATATATTTAATAGTTCTGTAATATTGTTCCAATTTTGTAATATTTTTCGTCAATATTTTTCTAAAATTTTCAATTGAATAATTATATTGATAACAATAAAAAATATAATTAAAACAAAAATGTAGGCAGGATTCCTGCCTACATTTTTGTAACTTTTACTATTTAATACGGATAAATTAAAGTTTTTTATAAAATATATGTTTAAGTTCAAAAGCCACAACGCACATTGCGATTATTCCTACAATTGCTGTAATTATGCAATTGATTATGTCTGACGATATTGTCATATAGTATTTAATTATAAAAACAAATATTAAGCCAAGTACTATGAACCAAACTGTCCACGTTGAAACAAGAATCTTTATAATTCCATTCTTTTTTATCTTTGGTATTCCTATTTCCTTGATTTCATATACAAATGCAATACCAAAAACCATAATTCCTACTAAAGCAAATAGGAATTCGCAGCCAGTTAATCCATACAACACCCAAACCAAAATTGTGGTTAAAATAAATAATTTATTCTGTACTTTATCCTCATTAAATGCTAATCTTAAAAGTTTTTCTTTCATCTTTTTTTCCTCCAAAAATAATTTTTGTTTATAGTTTCATATATCTTTAAGCCTCTACACGAGGAATTATATTAATAAATATTTATTATACATTTTAATTATACACTAAATTATGTAAAATGCCAAAAAAAGCCTAACCCTATGGCTAAACTTCTTCTAATCTTCTTTATTTACATCTTTCAATAACTCCAATTGAGAAATTAATAAAGACTCCATTTTTGCTTTATATATATCGAATTGTTTTTTTACATCATCTAATTCTTTTTGTCTCATTATTATTTCATTGTTCAATTCATCTACTTGTTTTTGGGCATTTACTTTAGCTTCATCTACTATTTGGTCAGCTTTTTGTTTTGCTACATTTTTTACTTCTTCTGCTGTTGATTGAGCCATTACTAATGTATTCTGTAAAGTTGACTCAATTGTTTTATATTGAACTAAACTATTATTTAATTCTTCAACTTTCGCTCTTAATTCGTTAACTTCTTTATAATTTTTAGAATAATCTGCAGTTAATTCATCTAAAAAATCGTCAACTTCTTCAACACTATATCCATTTACCATTTGTTTTGAAAATCTTTTATTATCTATATCTAACGGTGTAATCATTTTTTCCTCCTACATGTAAAAAATTATTTAATTAATTATTTACATTGTTATTTTTTAACCATGAAACTGATAATTTGCTTTTCATTTCTTCTCTTGCCATTTCATTTGTTATTTCATAGTTTGATGGTGCAACTAAAAAGATTGAATTTGATACTTTTTGGATATAGCCATCTAATGCATAAACTCCACCACTAATAAAATCTACTATTCTTCTAGCAACATCTTTATTTACATATTCTAGATTAACAATTATAGATTTTTTTTCTTTTAAAAAGCTACAAATTTCATCTGATTGTTCAAATGTTGTTGGTTGTGATATAACCATTTTTATAGCTTGACCTTGTGCTTGTGGCATATTTACTACTTTGTTATTTTTTCTTCCAAATATTTTTTTGTTATCTTCTGTTTCTTCTTCCTCATTATTATCATAATCATAGATATTTTCATCTTCATATCCTTCTGGTTCAGCTGAATCCATTCCAAATAAATCCCAAACTTTATTCATTAATGCTCCTGACATAAAAAAACCTCCTAAATTTTTTCTTACATATTATGCTAATAGTATCTACTTTTTTTTGTTTATTGTCAATACTTTTTTAAAATGTAATAAATTTTTAATATTTCTGTAACATTTTTGTAACATTTTAATTTGCTTTACTCAAATCAGGATTTAATATTAATTCATCATAAATAGATATACTTTTCATTTTTTGAATATCTGTACTTGAAAATCCTAAATTTTTAAGTTCATCTGTACTATAATTAGTAACTATTGAATATTTGTCATTTTTTCTTGTAACATTTACAAGTATTTTGTCTAAATAACCCGCTCTATTTCTAACTACATAATTAAATCCATTTTCTTCTACAATTGCTTGATTTGGAACTTTTAATCCTGTTTCATTCCACCAAATTAAGTCAAAAGATATTTTTCTGTAATTTGCAAGTTCACTTATTTGTTTATTTATTTCTAGAATTATTAATGTTTCTTCTTCACTTTCTTGTGATGTATACGTTATAGTGGCTTTAATCACTTTACTGTTTGATAATCTCACCTTTACCGAATCCCCTATTTGGGCTTGTTTTGCTTGTTCGGAATTAGAAATTGTAGCTATATAGCATTTTGAGCTATCTATTATTTTTCCACATTCATCATTTGTTGCTATTAATTGTCCCGTCTTTAATTTTAAGTTTTCTAAAAATTCTTTATTTATCGTTGAAAAATTATTAGGTGTTAATGTTTCTTCTAATCCATCAACTTTATAAGAAACAATTCCACTTTCAGGCGCTTTTATATATTCTGCTCCTGAATTCAGTTGTTCTTCTAATTTAGCTCTTTGATTATATAATTGTTTTAAATAGCTTCCTGCTGCACTGGATTCTCCTGTAAGTTTAGCTTTTTTACTTACTAAATCATTTATTTCCTTTTTATATTCAGTAATTTTTGATATATCTGATGTTTTATTTAACAATGCAATTTTTTCATCCAGTTGATTTTCTAGTAGTTTTATTTCTGATAATTTTATATCTGAAGTAAGTGTTCCTTCTTGACCTTTTAATGCCTCTTGTACCTTATTATCAAATTCAGCTATTTGTTCTTTTAATTTATCTTCGTTTTTACTATAATATCGATATATTGAGTCTCCTTTTGCTGTCTTTTCACCTTCATTCTTAATTCTCTCCATACCATTTTTATAATTATTGCCCTTTACAACTTGCTCATCTCTTATTATGTATCCTATGTCTGTTTCTTCTAAATATAAAGTACCATTTTCTACTGTAACTTTGTCTGTAGGTTGTTTTACTAATAGATATACTGCATATACTAAATACATTATAACCAAAGCTAATACTATATACATAACTATTTTTTTTCTATTAACTTTATTTTTAGTTTTTTTCTTCTCTTTATTTTCTTCTTTCAATATCTATTCCCTCCAAAATAATATTTATATTATTTTGTATATCATTTGTTCCTTCAAGCCATATTGTCTGCTTATTTTTTCTAAACCATGTTAATTGTCTTTTAGCATATCTTCGTGTTTCCATTTTTATTTTTTCTATCATTTCTTCTTTAGTATAATTTCCATTTAAATAATCTACAACTTCTTTATATCCTAAGCCTTGCATTGCTGTTGGAAATTCATTATATTTTTTCAAAATTAATTTCACTTCTTCTATTAATCCTTGTTCTATCATTATATCTACTCTTTTATTTATTCTTTGATATAATTTTTCTCTTTCCCAATTTATTGCAAATACTTTGTAATCATATTCCACAGGATTTTTTCTTGATTCCATTTCTTGCTCAGTCTTTGTTTTTCCTGTTGCTTTATAAATTTCTAAAACTCTTAATATTCTTTTTTTATCATTTTTGCTTATTTTTTCCATTGCCTTTGGATCTATTTCTAAAGCTTTATTATACAAAATTTCCAAGCCTTTTTGTTCTGCTATTTCTTCTAATTCTTTTCTATAATTCATATCTAGCTTAATATCATTATATTCTATTTCATATATCAAACTATCAACATATAGTCCTGTACCACCAACAATAATTGGTGTTTTTCCTTTTTGTAAAATTTCTTTTATTGCTTTTTTTGCATCTTTTTTATATTGTGCAACACTGTATCTTTCATTTGGAGATACAAAATCTAAAAGATAATGTTTAATGCCTTGCATTTCTTCTAATGTTGGTTTTGCAGTTCCTATATTCATGTCTTTGTATATTTGCATGGAATCTGCTGATATTATTTCACCATTTATTTTTTTCGCAAGTTCTATTGAAAGTGCTGTTTTCCCAGATGCTGTTGGTCCACATATTACTATGACTTTTTCTTTTTGTTCCATATTATCTCATTCCTCCTAAAAGTTCCAACCTATTAAACACCTATCTTCTCTTTATCATATCTAATATACCACTTTGAATGCTACCTAAATATGACACTTCAAATATTGCAATAAATATAAACAAAACTAATAAAATTACAATTCCTTTAACTAATTTTTCTTTTTCAATTTCATCATTATCTATTTGTTCTAGCTTTTTAAATATGTATGGTAACAATATATATCCATTTATTATTGTAAATAATATTACAAATATTGTTTGTACTAGTTTTAATATTTCTTTATTTTCATAGTTTATTCCCACTTTTGATATACTGAAAATTATAAATGTAATTATATATACAATTACTAATCCTGAAACTATACATATGATCTTTGTTTTATTTTCAATTGTTCCTAAATTATGCCATGTCCAACCTAGTAAAACTAAAAGTAATATTATTATTATTCCTATAATAAGTGCCATATATTTATCTCCTTATCTATTTTCTTGCAAATTTTCTTTCAATATCATATTTGCTCATTTTTATTGCTGTAGGTCTACCATGTGGACATGTAAATGGATTTGGTAATTCTAATAATTTGTCCATTAAATTTTCTACCTCTGCTTTATCTAACACCATATTTGCTTTCACTGCTGCTTTACATGCTACTGTTGCAATAAATCTTTCCTCTTTTTCTTGTTTTGCAGTCCTTGCAATTGTATTTATTTCATCTAATGTTTCTAAAAACAATTCTTTGTTATCTATATCTAAGCATACTGTTGGTACACCTGTTAATTTTATTGTGTTCTCTCCAAATTCTTCTAAGCTAAATCCAGCATTTTTAAATAAATCCATATTGTCTTTTGCTATTTCCATTTCTTTATGTGTTAATGTTATAACATCTGGTAATAGTAACATTTGTGAGTCTTTTGAAGATTCACTATAATAATTTTTCTTAACTTTTTCGTACATAATTCTTTCATGTGCTGCATGTTGGTCTATTATATACATTTCTTTATCCATTTCTATAATTATGTATGTATTAAATGCTATTCCTATAAATTTATATATTGGTTTTTTATATTCTTCTCTTTGCTCAAATACTGATATATTATCATTTATTAAATCTACTGCTGTATTTTTATTTTCTTTTGGTTGTTCTTCTGGTAATTGTTCATTTTCTATTGGTTTTCTACCAAATAATTTTTCATACATTGTATTAAAATCTTGTGGTGTTGTTTCTTCATAATTTATGTTTTCTAATTCTTTTATCTGTTCTTTTATTTCTTCTAATTTTTCCTCTGGTTTTGTTCCTGTTACCACAGTTTCTTCAACATTTTGTTTTTCTTCTTCCTGTTCTTTTTCTAGTTCTTCTTCATTGTCTTTTTCTGGTTGTTTTTGCAAATTTTCTTCTGTTTTATCATTATTTTCATCAATAATTTTATTTTCTTTTTCATCTTCTTGATTTAATTGTTCTGATTCATTTTTTTGTTCATTTTCTTGCACTTCAACATCAATCTTTGGTTTATTCTCTATTTGTTTTTGAAGATTTTCTTTCATTTTTTTCAATTGTTCTAATATGTCTGCAGTATTAACAGGACCACCTTGTCCAATATTAATATTTGAAAAATTTTCACCATGTTCAACTTGTCCAACATTTGTCTTAATTTTGCTTTCTTCATCATTATATTGTTCTATTTTTTTAGTTTCATTTTTTCTAAAATCAAATAATCCTTTTGAAGGTTCATTTTTTACTTGTTCTGATCTTTCTGAACTTTTTTCTGTATCTGCAACCAATTCACTTTTTAGTAAAGTATTTTTTATTGCATGATATATTGATTGAAATATCTTATTTTCTTCTTCAAATCTTACTTCCAATTTTGCTGGATGCACATTAACATCAACTTTTGAAGGATTCATATTAATATTTAATACAACAAATCCATATTTTCCAATTGGAATTAAACCTTTATATGCTTGTTCTGTTGCAGCTGTCAACATCTTATCTTTTATATATCTTTTATTTACAAAAAATAATTGATTTGATCTGTTTGACCTTGCTATTTCAGGTTTTCCTATAACTCCGGTAATTTCTATATCTTCATATGTGTAATCAACTGGTAATATTCCTGTTGCAACATCTTTTCCGTATATACTATAAATTACACTTTTCATATCACCATTACCATTTGTTTGAATTACTGTTTTCCCTGTATTTATTAATTTTATTGCTATGTTGGGATTTACTAAAGCGATTCTTGTAATTACATCTTCAATATATCCTGCTTCTGTATAATCTTTTTTCAAAAATTTGTATCTTACTGGTGTATTAAAAAATAGGTTCTGAACAACTATAGTTGTACCTGTTTGACATCCAACTTCCTGTTTATCTAATATATTTCCAGCTTCTACAGTTATTTTATATCCGGTATCTTGGCTTTCTGTTTTTGATGTCATTTCTACATTTGCAATAGCTGCTATACTTGCTAATGCCTCACCTCTAAATCCCATTGATGTTACAACATCTAGGTCTTCTGCTTTTCTTATTTTACTTGTAGCATGTCTTTCAAAAGCAATTTCTAGGTCATCTGGAGCAATTCCTTTTCCATTATCAGAAACTCTTATATATGATATTCCACCATTTTTTATTTCTACTGTTATATTATTTGCTCCTGCATCTATTGAGTTCTCAACCATTTCTTTTATAACTGAAGCTGGTCTTTCTATAACTTCTCCTGCTGCTATTTTATTTATAGTTAGGTCATCAAGTAAAACTATGTTTCCCATTTTTTATATCATCCCTTCCTCAAGACATGTTTTTAAAACTTTTTTCATTATTCATTTGTTTATAACAAGCTTAATTGTTTTCTTGTAATTTTTTATCTAAATCTTTATCAAATTTTGTTGTACAGATATATGTTGATAATACATATATTAATAATACAACTGGCATTGTTAATACTCCTATTGGAATTCTAGCAATTGCTATAATTGCTAATAATATTAATTGAGCCAATAACATAATTCCTATTGATTTTGCCAAAACTTTTAATGAATTTAATTTATAATATCTAATTGATAAATATACTAAAACTATTACTGTTGCTATTGCAAAAGAAACTATATATGGTTTTACTATATCTCTTCCTCTAATATGGGCATTTGCCTCTATTGTTATATCATCTGTTGATATATCTGTTCCATATTTTTCATTTAGCTTTGTTATTAAATTTGCTTTTTGTTCATCACTAATTTCTGTTGTTGTTATGCTTACTGCATCTTTATATACTTCTATTGCTTGTATTAAAACAGGTTGTTTCCCAAATACATCATTTGTTATTTCTTTTATATCTTTTTCTTCAAATTGTTTTCCTAAATTTATTTCTACTTTTTTGCTATCTTCATAATTTAATCCAAATACCAAACCTTTTGTGCATAACATTATTGTTCCTGCTATTAATATGATTGCTATTAAAGCTATTATTATTTTTGCACTTTTTTGTTTCATTTTTTTCATTCCTTCCTTTGAAGTTTTGTTAGCAATATTGCTATACTGCCAACAATCATTAACTCATTTTATTTATTTTTTATTCTTAATAGTCCATTTGTTATAATTGCATTATAAATTGCTATAATTGCAATTCCCCAGAATGCTGTCATGCCAAAACTATTCATTGGTATCCAACTTGCAAAGCAGAATGTAATTACTACAACACAAATTGGTATTATTCTCATAAAGAATTTTTTATATGTTTCTGATACTGATTTACCAACTACATTTTCAATTTTTGAATCATTCATTTTTCTAATATTAGATAATAACATATATATAAATATATAATTTAATATTAATATTATTCCTATAGCAAATATTGAATCTATTGATATAGTAACATTTGTATATCTAATTACTATTAAATATAACGCTGATAAACCTATATATGAAATTCCAGCTAATAATCCATTTGTTTTATATTTTACTATTAAAACAATTATTCCTATAATTGTTACAACAGCCATCGCAATTGCTACATAAATTAAATCTTGCTTTGATATATTTGAAAGTACATATTGATTTTTTTCTACATCATATTTTACTGGTAATTTTCCAGTATCTAATACTGTTGCTACATTTTGTGCTTGTTTTACATATCCTTGTACTGTTGAAGAATCTGTTGATGCTTGTCCAACTGATAATTGTATTTTTCCAGTTGTTATTGCTTCATCAAAAGATGTTGACATTATTTCATCATCATCAATTTTCATTGTTATTTTCTTTTCTGTTGATTTTGAATTTTCAGATGTTGTGTTTGTTTCTTCTGTGTTATTTTCTTTTTCTTCAGTACTGTTTGTGTCTTCTGAAGTAGTATTTTCTGTTGTATTATTTTCTGATTTTACATATGTTTTACTTATTTCTTCTAATTTATTTTTTCCATTTTTATCAAATGAAATTTCTAAATATACTGATGTTCCTGATTGTGTAGTATTATATAAAACTTTTGATGATTTTATTGAACTATTGTCTAATAATACATCATTTGTTTCACTATCTATAATTTCAAATTTTCCTACTGTTGTTAAATTTGAAACTATTTCATCTGTTTGTGTGTTTTCTGGTATTTGGACTGTTATTTCTCCTGTTTCTTCATTTACTCCTATTTTGTATTCTTGAACATCTAATTTTTTTAATCTTTTTTCTATTATTGTTTTTGCTGTTTCATAATTTTCTGCTGTTTTTACATCGTCTCCATTTTCAGAATTTAATGTTAATTTTAATGTTCTTGCTCCATTTATGTCCATTGCATATGTGTAGTCTTTTACAATATTAGACATTTGATTTTTGTTTTGTTTGTATATTCCAAAAAATCCTATCATTGAAATTAAAACAATTAATAAAATAATTGTTATTATTTTTATTGTTTTCATTACATTTTTACTTTTTTTATTATCATTTTTCATTTTTCAATTTCCTTTCGCTCACTTCGTTTGCTCATCGTCATCCAAAATTTTTTTAACAAAAATTTTGTCTGCCAAATCTTATTTTAATTTGCTCATCGTCATCCAAAATTTTTTAACAAAAATTTTGTCTGCCAAATCTTATTTTAATTTGCTCTTCTTCATCCAAAATTTATTATAATAATTTTGTGTCATTTATTATTAATTCAAACCATATTTTTAAATATTTTGCAGCATATTTACACATCATTGTTCTTTGCATAAATATTTCGAAATAATCTAATACTGGACTGATTTTTGTGTCTATTGTTAGATTTAATGTTATTTTTCTTTCTTCTGCATTCATTATTAAATCTGCATCTGTTACTGCATAATTTACTCTATCGTGTATATCAAATGTTGATAAATTTTTATTTACAACTCTGTCTCTATGTACATCTGATTTGTCTGCTAATATTAATGCTGCTGATATATCACTTACTGCTGTCCCTGTGTTTTCATCATGATTTCCTATTGCCATCATTATTTCTGTTATTTCTTCTATTGGCATTCCCATTTCTTTTAAAATGTTGTATGCAAGTATTGCTCCAGTATGTGCATGGTCTACTCTGTTTACACAATTTCCTATATCATGCATATATCCTGCTATTCTTGTTAATTCCACCGTTCTTTCTGGATATCCTAATTTTTCTAATATATCTCCGGCTCTTTTTGATACTATTGATATGTGTCTGTGCCCATGTTCTGTATACCCTATTGCGTTTAATTGTTTTTGTGCTCCTCTTATAAGAGCATCTAGCTCTTTGTTTTCTTTTATGTCTTTTAAAGTTATCATCTGTTACCTCCTTTTTGTCTTTCTAGATTTTATATTAATTTGCTAAAAATATCAACTGTTTTTGGTGATTTTTTGATATTTATTTGTAAATACAAAAAAACGACTATATTAGTCGTTTGAGTTGGAGCAGGTAGTGGGAATCGAACCCACGTCATCAGCTTGGAAGGCTGAGGTTCTACCATTGAACTACACCTGCATTTCTCCTGACAGTTATAAATTATAATGTATTTTTTTATAACTGTCAAGAGTTTTTTGAAAATTTTTATTTTTTTTGTTACAATTTTTCTAAAATACAGTTTTCATGCATGTTTTATAATTTTTTAATACATTCCATCCATTCCTGCTGCACCCATTCCATTATCATGACCGCAACCACAAGATTTTTCTGGAATATCTGCAACTAAACTTTCTGTTGTAATAACCATTGATGCAATTGATGCTGCATTTTGTAAAGCACTTCTTGTAACTTTTGTTGGATCTACAATTCCTGATTTTTTCATATCTACATATTCTTCTTTACTTGCATCAAATCCAACTCCAACTTCTGATTTTTTAACATTATCAGCAATTACAGCTGGTTCTAGTCCTGCATTTCTTGCTATTTGTTTTACTGGTTCTTCTAATGCTTTTAATACTATTGTTGCACCTAATTTTTCTCCACCTGTTAATCCTTCTACTGTTTTTTCAACTGCTGGTGCCACATTTATTAATGCTGTTCCGCCACCTGCAACTATACCTTCTTCTACTGCTGCTTTTGTTGCAGAAAGTGCATCTTCAATTCTTAATTTTTTGTCTTTCATTTCTGTTTCTGTTGCTGCTCCAACTTCAATTACAGCAACTCCCCCTGCCATTTTAGCAAGTCTTTCTTGTAATCCTTCTTTGTCATATTCACTCTTTGTCTCATTTATTTGAGCTTTTATTTGTCCAACCCTATCAGCTATTTGTTGTTTATCTCCTGCTCCGTCAACAATTATAGTATTTTCTTTTTGAACTTTTACTTGTCTTGCTCTACCTAATTGTTCAATTTGTGTATCTTTTAATTCAAGTCCTAAATCAGATGTTATAACTTCTCCACCTGTTAAAATTGCTATATCTTGAAGCATTGCTTTTCTCTTATCACCAAATCCAGGTGCTTTAACTGCAACAACATTTAATACACCTCTTAATTTATTAAGTACTAAAGTTGAAAGAGCTTCTCCTTCTATGTCATCACAAATTATTACTAATTTGCCAGATTGTTGCATTAAGTTTTCTAGTAATGGTAATATTTCTTGAATATTGCTTATCTTTTTATCTGTAATTAAAATATATGGATTATCAACTACTGCTTCCATTTTTTCTGTATCTGTTACCATATATGGAGAAACATATCCTTTGTCAAATTGCATACCTTCAACTACATTTAATTCTGTATTTGATGTTTTTGATTCTTCAATTGTTATAACTCCATCTTTTGAAACTTTTTCCATAGCTTCTGCAATTAATTCTCCAACTTCATCATTATTTGCTGAAATACTTGCAACTCTTGCTATATCTTCTTTTCCATTTACTGGAACACTTATCTTTTTCAATTCTTCTACTGCTGAATTAACTGCTTTGTCAATTCCTCTTTTCATTGCCATTGGGTCTGCACCAGCTGCTACATTTTTAACTCCTTCTTTTATCATACTTTGAGCTAAAACTGTTGCTGTTGTAGTACCATCACCTGCAACATCATTTGTTTTTTCTGAAACTTCTTTTACAAGTCTTGCACCCATATTTTCAAATTTATCTTCTAATTCAATATCTTTAGCTATTGTAACACCATCATTTGTAATTAGTGGTGCTCCAAAATTTTTATCTAATACTACATTTCTTCCTTTTGGTCCTAATGTAACTTTAACTGTATCAGCTAATTTGTTAACTCCTTCTAATAAAGATTTTCTTGCATCTTCTCCAAATTTTATTTGTTTTGCCATTTTAAATTTCCTCCTAACTTTCTGGGATTTAGGGACGTTCCTTTTTTTCCCTTTTTTTAGGGATTTAGGGACACTCCTTTAATTTACTTTTTTCAAGATTTTAGTTCAATCCCAAAATTTATTTTTTATTCTACTATCGCTAAAATATCATCCTGTTTTACTATTAAATATTCTGTTCCTTCATATTTTACTTCTGTTCCAGAATATTTGCTTACTATTATATTATCACCTTTTTTTACATACATTTCTTCATTTTTTCCGTCTATTTTTTCTCCTGGTCCTACTTCAATTACTTCTGCGATTTGTGGTTTTTCTTGTGCACTGCTTGCTAGTATTATTCCACTTTTTGTTGTTTCTTCGCCTTCTTTCATTTTTATTAATACTCTACTTCCTAATGGTTTAATCATGATATTACCTCCTTTAATTTTTCCATTTAAGAATGTTTTGTTTTTATTTTTAGCACTCTTTTTGTTTAACTGCTAATAATTTATACCTTTTTTTAGCAATTGTCAATAGAGTTTGCTAAAATTCACATAGAATTCACATTTGACGTTATATTATATTATTTATATAACATTTTTATTACTTTTTCATAAAATAATATTAGTTAAAAAATTAATAACTTTATATGACATAATTCGTAATAAAGGACCTAGAATAACTCTAGGTCCTTTTTGAAGTTTAAATTACTGGATAAATTTGTGCATTACCTTCAATGTTAAAAAAGTCTGCTAGTTTTTTAAGCGTAAATGATACAGCTTCTGCAAGATTCTCATATTTTGTAAATATATACATTTCTATGGCATCTTGTGGTTTTTCAGTTACTGCCGTTGCTCTGCATCTAGCTCCCATTCCAATCGGTATCCTTGGTAAACCATATATAGAATTTTCATCCCTTTTATTTGTTTTTCCAATAATTTGCTCAATCACAAAATATGAATATTGAGAATTTTCTTTTGGAAGTTCATTATATAAGACTCTTTTCTTTTCTCTTCTTTCCTTAGAAGTAACTCCATCATAATTTAAAATGAATGGTTTTATATCCTCTTCTAAGAAAGACCGTATAACTAGCATATTCTTTCTATCTATCAAAAAAATATACTGCTCTCCAGTATCACCATCCTCCAAAATCATCTCATTGTCAGTTGTATAATAGTTATCATTTGGATTCTTTTTCATATGTAAACCTCCATATAAATATATAATTTTATTGTATTTATATTATAGCATAATTTCAAACAATTTGCAAATTATGTAAATCGTCAATAGTGCAAATAGTTTTCTATCCATAATTATAGCTATATATTTTTTGCAACTTTTACTAATTCTACAAATAAAGGTGCTGGCTTATTAGGTCTTGATTTTAATTCTGGATGAAATTGTCCAGCAATAAAAAATGGATGTTCTTTTTGTGAAAGTTCTACAATTTCAACTAGTTCACCATCAGGTGAAGTTCCTGAACATATCAAACCAGCATTTTCAAGTCTTTCTTTGTAATCATTATTATACTCAAAACGATGTCTATGTCTTTCTGCAATCTCTTTTGTTCCATATATTTTTTCAGCTAAAGTTCCTTCTTTTATAATACAAGGATAACTTCCAAGTCTCATAGTTCCACCTTTTTTATTAACTGACTTTTGATTTTCCATAATGTGAATTACTTTATTTTCTGATTTTTCGTCAAATTCTTGTGAATTAGCATCTTTTAGACCTAAAACATCTCTTGCATATTCAACAACTGCCATTTGCATACCAAGGCAAATTCCTAAAAATGGTATTTTGTTTTCTCTTGCATATTTGATTGTTTCAATTTTTCCTTCTATTCCTCTATTTCCAAATCCACCTGGAACTATAATTCCTTGGAATTCTTTTAACATTTCATTAGCTGTATCTTTTGTTATTTTTTCTGCATCTATCAATTTTATTTCTGTTTCAACATCATTTGCAAAACCTGCATGTTTTACACTCTCTATTACTGATATATATGAGTCTTCAAGTTTGATATATTTTCCAACTATTGCAATTTTTACTTTATTGCTTTTATCTATTTTTCTTATTTTTTCTATCATTTCTTCCCATTTTCTGTTATCTGGAATATATCTATCTAATTTTAAATGGTTACATACTTCTCTTGCCAAACCTTCTTCTTCAAGCATTAATGGTACTGCATATAAGCAATCTGCTGTTTTATTTTGAATTACACTTGTTTTTCTAACATTGCAGAACAATGCTAACTTCTCTCTTATATTATCTGGAATATCTTGTTCTGTTCTACACACTAAAATATCTGGTATAATTCCATAACTTTGTAATTCTTTTACAGAATGTTGGGTTGGTTTTGATTTTATTTCGTTTGAACCAAATATATATGGCAATAGTGTTACATGTATAAAGCATACATCTTCTGGATTTTTTTCTAGTCCTACTTGTCTAATAGCTTCTATTATTGATAAACCTTCTATATCTCCTACTGTTCCACCAACTTCTGAAATTACTATATCTGTGTCTGTATTTTCAAATCCATATATTTTTTCTTTTATTTGATTTGTAATATGTGGAATTACTTGTACTGTTTTTCCTAAGTAATCTCCTCTTCTTTCTTTTTCTATTACTTCTGAATATATTTTTCCCATTGTTATACTAGAATTTTTTGTTAAATTTTCATTTATAAATCTTTCATAATGTCCTAAATCTAAATCTGTTTCAGCTCCATCATCTGTAACAAAAACTTCTCCATGTTCATATGGATTCATCGTTCCTGGGTCAACATTTATATATGGATCAAATTTTTGTATTGTTACTTTATACCCCCTATTTTTTAATAATCTACCTAGCGATGCAGCTGTTATGCCCTTTCCTAATCCTGATACTACTCCACCTGTTACAAATATGTATTTTGTGTTCATTTCTTCCTCCTTCTAAAAAATAAAAAAAATCATTTTTGCCTTGTTTTTAAAAATAAAAAAAGATTAAAAAAATTTTTCCGGCAAATGCGGTTTTTTTTTAATCTATTATTATTTTAACACTTGCCTTTTTATTTGGCAAGTGTTTTTCTAATTTTTTTACTTGACATTAATTTTTACTGAACTGTAGCTAATTTTCTGTCAAAAATGTCAAAAAGGGGCGTCCCTATTGACAGAAATTTTATTGACCTATTCCATATTGTTTATATAACCAAGATGTATAATCAAATGGCGTTAATGTATTTGGCATACCATAATCAATTCCAAATGTTTCAACTCTTATTGATGTAACTTTTGGAGCATTTACTGGTGTACTCACTTCAGCATTTTCTGTATTTTCTTGTCCTTCTGTCGCTTTAACTTCAACATTTTCTATATTGTGTACAACATCCATTCCTTCTGTTACTTTTCCAAATGCTGCATAATATCCATTTAAGTTTGTATTTTCTTTAGTCATTATAAAAAATTGTGAACATGCTGAATTATATGATTTTTCTTTTAGGTTTGAAGAATACTGTGTATAATCAGCTCTAGCCATTGCAACAGTTCCTTCTTCAAATTTTATAGTATTTGTTACTCCATTTGCTAAAAACTCACCTTTTATTGAATAATCTTTATTTTCTCCGCCATCTTTTAAATTACTCAATTTTGCCCCTGTTTTACCATCACCATCTTTTGAACCTGTTTGAATCATAAAATCTTTTACAATTCTATGGAATGTTGTTCCATCATAAAATCCGTTATTTGCCAATTTTATAAAATTGGCAACCGCTTCTGGTGCTTGGTCTGGATATAATTCCATTTTGATTGTTCCAAAGTTTTCAACTTCCATTGTTGCTACAGGATTTTGGCTTGTAAATGTTGCTTTTTTATAATATCCAAATCCTACAACTCCTATTAATACTATTATAGCTATTAACGCTACTATCCAAATTATTTTTCCAACTTTTTTCATTTTTCTTTTAGTTCCTCCTTATTTTTGTTTTAAAATATTTGCTTATTTAAATATTACTCAAATATAAATTGCTCTTGCATCCTTCTTAAAGATTGTCTAATTGTTCTTGCTCTAACTTCACCAATTCCATCAACTTCATCTAAACTTTCTATATCAGCTGCCAAAATATGTTGAAATGATTTAAATGACATTACTAAATTTTCTACAATATTTGATGGCATTCTTGGTATTTTATTTATAATTCTATAACCTCTTGTGTATACACCAACTTCATCATAATTATCAAATGTATCATATCCTAACAATTTAGCTATTGTAGTTTCTCTTGTCATCTCCTCATATTGCATTTTTGATAATTCTTCTATTACTTTTTCGGGTGTTTTTTTATTCTTAGTTGATTTCTTTACAACTATATAATCTTTTATAATTAAGGCTTCCTCTTTTTCTAAGCCTCCCATTAATTCTTGTAATTGCATATTTACAAGTCTTCCATCCTCACCAAGTTCATATATTTGATTTTTGATTTCATAAGAAATTCTTCTTACCATTTCTGCTCTTTGTATTACATCAATTACATTTTTTAATGTAACTATATCATTAAATTCATATTCGTTTAATATTGCAAGTTTATTATCAAATACTTTTTTATATCTTTCAAGTGTTTGAATACCTTGGTTTGCCTTGTTTAAAACAGCATTTGTGTCCTCTAATATATATCTAAAATCTCCTTTAAAAATTGTTATTATATTTCTTCTTTGAGATATACTTATTACCAATTCACCAGTTTGTTTTGCAGTTCTTTCAGCTGTTCTATGTCTAGTTCCAGTTTCTCTTGTTTCAATCTCCCTTGAAGGTATAAGTTGTGCATTTGCAAATAAAATTCTTTTTAAATCACCACTTAAAACAATTGCTCCATCCATTTTAGCTAATTCATATAATTTTGAAGATGTATATTCTTCATTTATATAAAATCCGCCATCAACAATTTCCTTTATTACATCATTATTATCTGTTATAAGTAATAAAGCCCCTGTCTTTGCTCTTAGTATATTTTCAAGCCCATCTCTTATTGGAGTTCCAGGTGCTATTAATTTAAGCAAATCTGCTGTCAAAATCTATTCCTCCCTTCGGGGCATGTCCAAAAGGGACGGTTCTTTTTGGACACTTTTGATACTTTTAATACTTTTAACAGTTTTAACATTTTGGTATTTTGTCCTTAATTACTTTAGTCCCAATTTTTTCATTGCCTCATTTACATCTTTGACACCTATTATATCTAATTTAAAATTTTCTTTCAAGCCTTTTTTATTACTTTCTGGAATTATGCATTTTTTAAATCCTAATTTTTCCGCTTCTTTTAATCTTTTTTCTATCATATTAATTCTTCTAACTTCACCTGTAAGACCAACTTCTCCCATTATAGCAACGTTTTTTTCAATTGGAATATTTTTATAGCTTGATGCGGTTACCATTATAATTCCTAAATCTATAGAAGGCTCATTTATTTTCAAACCACCTACAACATTTAAATAAACATCTTGACTTCCTAAATTCATACCAGCTCTTTTTTCCAAAACTGCAATCAATAACGCTAATCTATTATAATCTATACCATTTGCAGTCCTTTTAGGAAATCCAAATACACTTTGCGTTGTTAATGCTTGCAATTCTACTAGCATTGACCTAGTACCTTCCATACAAGATACAATACATGAGCCTGGTGGATTATCTTCTCTTTCTGAAATTAATACATCTGAAGGATTAGTTATTTCGCACATTCCCTCTCCTTTCATTTCAAACATACCTATTTCATTTGTAGAACCAAATCTATTTTTTACTCCTCTTAATATTCTATAAGAAAAATATCTTTCTCCTTCTAAATATAAAACTGTATCTACCATATGTTCCAAAACTCTTGGTCCTGCTATGTTTCCATCTTTTGTTACATGTCCTATAATTATTGTTGTTATATTTCTAGATTTGCACACTCTCATTATCTGTGATGTTATTTCTCTTACTTGGCTTACGCTTCCAGCTGCTGCCGAAATTTCTTCTGAATACATTGTTTGAATTGAATCTATTATTACTAATTTTGGATTTAAATTTATTATATTTTGGTTTACAATATCAATATCAGTCTCACCTAAAAATAATATATCCTCATTATGAATTCCGCAATCTATCAGCTCTTAATTTTATTTGTTCTGCTGACTCTTCTCCTGAAACATATAATACTTGTCCTTCTCCTTTTACTTTATCACATAACTGTAATATTAAAGTAGATTTACCAATTCCAGGCTCTCCTCCTAGTAAAATTAATGAACCCTTTACAAGTCCACCACCCAAAACTCTATCTAATTCATCAAAACCTGTTGATGTCCTTATTGTCTCTTTAGCTTCATATGAATCAAGTCTTTGTGGTATATTATTTGTATTTTTTTCAGCTTTTAATGAACTATTTTTACTTTCTACTATTTTTTGTTCAAAAAAAGTATTCCAACTACCACACGCAGGGCATTTTCCTAGCCATTTTCCTGATTCATATCCACATTCATTACATACAAAAACTGTCTTATTCTTTGCCACGTTCTACCTCCTTTTTGTGTCCATGTCCAAAAGGGACGGTTCTTTTTGGACATTTTTTAACGTTCTTTCTATTATTTTTCTATTAATTCCTAGTACCCTTGCTAATTGACTTATAGAAACTTTCTTCAAACATTTTATTTTTAATAACTGCTCTTTTCTTATTTTAGCATTATATTTGGAAATATCATAAACATTTTTTATTTCTAGTAAATCACAAATATATTTTCTAATTTCATCATCTGTAAATTTTACATTTAATTCATATTCCAATATGTTTGTAATTTCTGTTTTCTTATCTTCATTAGCATTTACATTATGAAACCTTATAAATTCTTGTTTTGCAACATTTTCATCTTTAGAAAAAACTAATAATAGAAGTTTATTATTTATTATTTCAGGAGTTTTAATATATTCTTTATAACTACTCCACTTATATTCTTCTGTCTTTGCTATGCCTGCTTTTGCCGGATTTTGATGAATATATCTACAAGCCAACTTTAAGTATTCTCTATCTCCTATTCTTTTACTATGAAATCTATCTTGAAATAAATGTCCCACTCTATCATATTTAAGATTAAAATATGATACATATCTTATTTCTATACTTTGCATTATTTTTGAAATCTTTTCATCCTTATCATAGATTATCAAATGAACATGATTATCCATTAAACAATATGCATAAACTTCATAATTATATTTTTCTTTTGTATCACGTATTATCTTTAAAAATTTATCTTTATCATATGTATCTAAAAATATGTCTTGTTTATCAATTCCTCGTATTATTATATGATAAACCTTTAACTCACTATACATTCTCGCTATTCTAGGCAAAAAATCACTCCTTTAATTTTTATTTTAAATATTTTCTATTTTCCCCCAAAAATAGCAATTAAACAAAAAAAGTATAACACATTTTTTATTGATGTGCTATACTTTTTTTAATTTTTACAAAAAATTCACATTATTTATATTACTTATAAATAATAAAATGTCCAAAAAGAACCGTCCCTTTTGGACACAATTAGCCTAAATTATTTTTTCTTTCCAAAAGAAATATCTTGGAATAAGAAATCATGTACTTTTTCCCAAGTGATTTCTTGATGTAAAAATTCATTTATTTCATCTTCAACTTTTTGTTGACCTGGTGTTAATTCAACTTTTATTTCTTTATTCCAATCAATATCTTGTAACCAGAAAGATTTGAATTTTTGCCAAAATCCTACTTTTGCTGGTAATGCTTCATTTCTAATTGTTCCTGCATTTTCAACAACAGCATTTTCATTTACTTCATTTCCAAATGAAACTCCGCCAAATACACCGTTTTCTTGATTTATTTCTGCCATCTGTAGTTCCTCCTTTGTATTAATTATCTCTACATATTTTATACTACATTTAAAAATATTTATCAAGGGTTTTAAACTTTTTTTGTATTAAGTTTTTATTACATAAATATTACATTTTTGTTACATTTTCCTATTTTATAAAACTTCACTTTCAATATGTTCTTTTTCTGCTTTTTTGCATATTACCTTAACTATTTTATTATCAAGATTTTTATCAGATTTGCAGTGTACCATTATATAATTTTGTGTATGTCCTTTATATGTTTCTGATTTTTCTTCTTCAAATAATACTTCTACTTTCTTTCCAATATATGATTCATTATACTCCATTTCATTTTTATCTGATAGTTCTATTAATCTTTTACTTCTTTCTTCTTTTATATTCCCAGCTATTTGATTTGGCATCACTGCAGCTTTTGTCCCTTTTCGTGGTGAATATTTAAATACATGCATTTTATAAAATTTGATTTCTTCCAAAAATTGATATGTTTTGTTAAATTCTTCTTCTGTTTCACCTGGAAAACCTACTATTATATCTGTTGTTAAATTAACATCATCATATGTTTTTCGTAATATTTTTACAATTTCTTTAAATTGTTCAATAGTATATCTTCTATTCATTCTTTTTAAAGTTTCATCACATCCACTTTGTAATGATAAATGAAAATGATGACATATTTTTTCCAATTTTTTTAGTCTTCCTACAAATTCTTCTGTTATAAGTAATGGCTCTATTGAACCTAATCGTATTCTTTCTATTCCTTTGATTTCATTTATTTCTTCTAATAAATCTATTAATCTATAATTTTCTAATTTTGAATCTTTGCTCATTGCAAAGTCTTTTCCATATGACGCTATGTGAATCCCTGTTATTACAACTTCTTTTATTCCTTTTGATGCTATTTGTGTTATTTCTGACAATATACTTTCTGGTTTCCTACTTCTTACTCTTCCTCTAGCATATGGTATTATGCAATATGAACAAAATCTATCACATCCATCTTGAATTTTAATAACTGCTCTAGTTTTTTCTGTATATGTTACATCTCCAAAATCAGAAAATTCCTTTGAATACATTACATCATCAAGTTTTATATTATCTATATGATTATTTAGGTACTCTTCTACATATTTTACAATTTCTACTTTTTCATTATTTCCTAGAACTAAATCAATTTCCGGAATTTTTGCTAATTCCTCTTTTGCAACTTGTGCATAACATCCAACTGCAACTACTATTGTATTTTGATTTTTTTCTTTCATTCTTCTTAGCATTTGTCTTGATTTTCTGTCTGACATATTTGTTACAGTACATGTATTTATTATACATATATCAGGATTTATATGCTCATTTTCTGGTGTTATTTCTTCTATTATTTTATATCCTTTTTCTAGAAATTTTTGTGCCATTGCATTTGTCTCATATTGATTTACTTTACATCCTAATGTTACAAATCTTACTACTTTACTCATTTTATTTTTCCTTCCATTTGTGTTCTTTTAAAACAACTATAAATCCATATTTAAAAATGTCCTTTTAAAAGACGATGTCCAAAAAGAACCGTCCCAAAAGGACACTTATTTTTATTTTGATTTTCCATCTAATGTATCTAAGTTATCTAATGCTTTTCCTGTTCCTAATGCTACACATGAAATTGAGTCTTGAGCAATCATTACATTTATACCTGTTTTTTCTTGTAATAACTTATCAAGTCCATCTATTAAGCAACCTCCACCTGTCATATATATTCCTTTGTCACTTATGTCTGCTGCTAATTCTGGTGGTGTTCTTTCTAATACACTATGAACTGCATCAACAATCATCATTGCTGGTTCTATTAATGCTTCTAACATTTCGCTTGAATGTACAGTTATTGTTTTTGGTAATCCTGTTGTTAAGTCTCTTCCTCTTATATCCATTTCTGTGTCTTGGATTTTTGGATATACACATCCTATATTGATTTTTAGGTCTTCTGCTGTTCTTTCACCTATTGCTATATTATGTTTTTTCTTAATATATTTTACTATATATTCATCAAATTTATCTCCAGCAACTTTTAAAGATGTACTTACAACTGAGCCTCCCAATGAGATTACTGCTATGTCTGTTGTTCCACCACCAATATCTACTACCATATTTCCACATGGTTTTGATATATCTATTCCAGCTCCTATTGCTGCTGCTATTGGCTCTTCTATTAGATACACTTTCCTTGCTCCTGCTTGAATTGCAGCATCTATTACTGCCTTTTTTTCAACTTCTGTTACTTGTGATGGTATACAAATCATTATTCTTGGTGCAAATATTGATTTTCCACATACTTTTCCTATAAAATGTTTTAACATTTTTTCTGTTACTGTATAATCAGAAATTACACCGTCTCTTAATGGTCTTGTTGCTATTATGTTTCCTGGTGTTCTTCCTATCATTCTTCTTGCTTCTCCACCAACTGCTAATACATCTCCTGAGTTTCTATCTACAGCTACTACTGATGGTTCTCTTAATACTATTCCTTTTCCTTTTATATATACAATTACTGTTGCTGTTCCTAAATCTATTCCAACATCTTGTCCAAATCCAAATTTTAACACGTAACTTCTTCCCTTCCTTTTTTATTTGTTTCACTTTTGTTACATTTTCGTTACGATTATATTACAATTAATAAAATTTATCAATAGATTTCATTGAATTTTTTGTTTTTTTATATTATAATAGTTACAATCAAAATTACATAAATAAAAGGTTGTATTTATAATATTTGAAATTCCCGTTTTCCAAGGCGTTTAAGATACTACAAATTCAAATCATAGATACACACTACAAACATAAATATTAATAAATTAATCAGTTCAAACTCAATTTAAAATATTATATATACAACCTTTTCAACAAAATATATAAATGAATTGCAATTTATAATAATTTATATAAAATTTTTAGGAGATTTAAATGAAAAATTATATATATAATTCAAAATCTGAAAATGATACAAAAAAAATAGCAAAAGTACTAGCCTCAAAACTAAAAAAAGGTGATTTAATAGTACTTTGTGGTGAATTAGGCTCTGGAAAGACAAAATTTACTGAAGGCTTTTTATCTTATTTTGGTCTAGAAAACGAAATTTCAAGCCCTACTTTTACTATTGTAAATGAATATAAAAAAAATGATATTAACATTTACCATTTTGATGTTTACAGATTAGAAGACTCTTCTGAGTTCTATGCAATTGGCGGAGAAGAATATTTTGAAAATGGTATATGCCTGATTGAATGGGGTGAACTAATTCAAGATGCTCTTCCAAATGAATACATTAAAATTAATTTTACAAGAAACGAATTAAATGAAAATGAAAGAATTTTAAATATTCAATCACTTGGCAAAAAATATGATGATATTATTGATACTTTGAAAGGAGAATAATTTTGAAAGTTTTAGCTATTGATACTTCTAGTAAATTGTGCAGTGTTGCAATTTTGGAAGATACAAGTTTAATAAAAAAATTAGAATTAGATAATGGTCTTACACATTCTGAAACACTAATGCCTCTAGTTCAACAACTACTTAAAGAATGTAACTTAAGTTTAAAAGATATTGATTTATTAGTATCTGATATAGGTCCTGGTTCTTTTACTGGTATAAGAATTGGAGTTGCTACTTGCAAGGCTTTTTCTGACAGCATAAATATTCCATGCATTGGAATTTCTAGTTTAGAGGTTTTAGCTTACAACATTAAAAAAGGCGGAATTATTTGTAGTACTATTGATTGCAAAAATGACAATTGCTATTTTGCCTTGTATGAACTAATATCTGAAAATTATAATGTTTTACAAGAACCTTGTTCAAAATCTGTTAATGAAGTTTTAGAATTATTAAATGACAAATATCAAAATAAAAATATTTCTTTTGTTGGAGACGGAATCTCTTCCACTTCAATAGATATTTTTAACTATTTAAATGTTGAAAATTTAGGAATTGCAGGATATAAAAAATTTATAGCACAAAATAAAATTGGTGAAAATATTTTGCCATTATACTTAAAAAAGCCTCAAGCCCAAATTCAATTAGAGGCTAAATTAAAATCAAATATTTAGGAGATTAATTATGGATTTTGAAATTAGTAAAATGTCTATTGAAGATTTAAAAAGTATTAAAGATATTCTATCTTCTAATTTTGATAACTTTTGGAGTTATGATGTATTAGAGGATGAATTAGAATGTGATAATTCTTATGTAATAGTTGCAAAAAATAGCGAAAATATTATTGTTGGTTTTGCAGGTTTAAAAGTTATTTTAGATGAAGCAAATATCATGAATATTGTTGTAAAAAAAGATTTTAGACATAATGGTATTGGCTCTATTTTATTAGATGATTTAATTAATTATTCAAAAAAATTAAATTTAAAAACTATTACTTTGGAAGTTAATGAAAATAACCTTTCTGCTATTCGTTTATATGATAAGTTTTCTTTTGATAGATTAGGTATTAGAAAAAAATATTATAATGGTGAAAGTGATGCCATTATAATGAGTAAACATTTATAATATAAAATAGATATTAATTAAACTTATGAACTTACTTATATAACATTTTAAAGTCCTTTTGATAGTCATTTTTCAAAAGGACTTTATTATTTTATAATTGTTTTATATATTCATATATTTCTTTCCAATTTTTCTTATTTATTATATTTTGATGTGGATCTGTATAATTTGTTATTCTAATTGTTGTAATCCCCTCATTTGAAACGCCTTGACAATTTGATAATTTATCATCTATAAATAAATCTACATTTTGTTCCTTACATACTTTTGCTTTATCTCTTGCATCAACAATTAATTTATCATATTCTATATTATTTTTGTCAAGCCATGTTTTACTTAATCCATATGGATCATGGTGAAACTCACTGTCTCTAGCAGTTACAATATATATTTTATGTCCATCTTTTCTTAAATTTTTCAATACTTCCACAACATCTTCTCTTGGTTTAGCTTTTTTTGTTATTTTTTCTTGGATATTTCCGAAAAAGTATAGTAGTTCATCATAATTCAAATTATATCTTTCTTTAAAACTACTACCATTATTATTTTTATCCCAAACTACTTTTTTTTCATCAATTTCCTTATTCAAACTTTTAGCATATTTTAACGCTTCTGCTCCAACTTCATCTCTTATATCTGTTAATGTGTCATCTATATCTATTCCTATTATCATATTTTTACTCCTTACTAATCTTAAAATTTTCATATTTTTTATAACTTATATCCAACATATTTACACATATTTTTCTATTTTTACAACTGTTCTGCCACTTCTAGTATTTCCACCAAATTCTTTAACAACAAATCTTCCCTTTCCTCTAATTGTTATAACATCACCTAATTTCACTTGTTTTGAAGCCTTTGTTTCATTCTGACCGTTAATAAAAACTCTTTCACTATCAATAATTTGAACAGCCTTGCTTCTAGAAGTCCTTGCTAAATCTGAAACAAAATTATCAAGTCTCAAAGATGGAACAATTATATTCATTTCTTCTACTTTTATTTCTTGTTCTCTTAATTCTTGTAATTCTACAATTTCTATTTTTGCATTTTCAAATCTTGTTAAAGTTCCTAATTCCTGTTTCAATGTTTCAACAGTTTCTTCTTTTACTAAAATATCCGCTCCATCTTCTGAAACCAATATATCTCCTACTTTTTCCCTTTTCATTCCTAATTTAATAATTCCACCTAAATAATTTCTATGAATATATTTTCCTTTTTCTTCATCACCTAATGAAACTCTAATAACTTTAATTATTTTTGAATAGTTTTTTTCTACCATACTCATATCGTATTTTTCAGGATATATTATGAGTATATTTCTTTCTGCATTTTCAAATCCACCATATAAAACATAATTTAAAAACTCTATTTTTTTCATAAATGTTTTTACTAATGCAACTTGATACATATCTAAAAAGTCTGTATATTCTAATTTTTCTCTTTGTTTTGAGAATTCAATTTTATCTAATATTTGTGCTAACAGTATTTTATCTTCTTGTTTTTTATAGTCACTTAAAATTTTTTGTTTATCCATTTTTCCTCCTTCTTGCCCAATATGTCCAAAAGGGACGGTTCTTTTTGGACATTTTTAGTTATAAATTTTATTCAACCTCGGTTCCTTTGGGACATTTTTGTACCATCAGAAACGTCCCAAGTGGTCCCTTGCTTTAAAAATTCATCCGGCCATGCTTGTTTTTCAAATTTAATATTTTGTAAATTATTTTCCGCTATTAATTCTTCAATAGCTGTTCCTAATCCATTAATTTTTGTGCCATCTTCTATTGTTATTACATTTTTTGTTTTTTCAATTGATTTTTTTATAGTTTCCACATCTAATGGTTTTAAAAATCTTGCATTTACAACTTCTGCTTCAATTCCATCTTCTTTTTTATATTTTTCAGCCATTTTCATTGCATCTGCTACTCTTTTTCCAATTGCTATAATACTAATGTCTTTTCCTTCTTTTAAAATTTCTGATTTTCCTAATTCTATTTCTTGATGTTCTTCAAATTTTATATTTTCATCTTGTCCACCTCTTGGATATCTTATAACAACTGGTTTATTTAATTTAACTGCAAATTCCATCATATCTTCTAATTCTTTAAAATCTTTTGGTGCCATTATTGTTAAATTTGGTATTAATCTAAAAAATGCCATATCTAATGTACCTTGATGCGTTTCTCCGTCTGCCCCTACAATTCCGGCCCTATCTACACACATTATTACTGGTAGATTTTGCATTGCTATGTCATGTATTACTTGATCATAAGCTCTTTGATAAAATGATGAATATATTGGCACAAATGGTATCATTCCTTCCTTTGCCATTCCTGCTGCCATTGTTAACGCATGTTGCTCTGCAATTCCTATATCAAAAAATCTTGTTGGAAATTCTTTTGCAAATTTTGTAAGTCCTGTACCATCTTTCATAGATGCTGTAACAGCTACAATTCTTTTATCATTTGCAGCCAATTTTACTAATTTTTCTCCAAATATTTTTGAATAATCTTCCTTTTTTTCTTTTTTTGTTTTTCCTGTTTCAATATCAAATGGTGCTGTTGCATGGAATTTGTCTGGATTTTCTTCTGCTATTTTATATCCTTTTCCTTTTTTTGTTAATACATGTATTAACACTGGTCCTGTTACTTGTTTACTAAGTCTCATTATATTTTCTAATTGTTCAATATCATGTCCATCAACTGGTCCTAAATATGTAAAACCTATATCTTCAAAAAACATTTTTGGTATTATTAATTGTTTTATGCTTCTTTTAATTTTTTGAACTATTCTTACTATTGATTTTCCAATAATTGGTACTTTACTAATTACTTTTTTACCCGATATGTTTGATTTTGTATATAATTTTTTTGTTCTTAATTTGCTTAAAAACATATTTAATCCACCAATATTTTTAGATATACTCATTTCATTATCATTTAATATAACTGTCATATGTGTTTTGCTAAAGCCTGCATCGTTCAATGCTTCTAATGCCATTCCGCCTGTTAATGCACCATCACCTATTACTGCAATTACTTGATTATTTTCACCTTTTAAATCTCTTGCTCTTGCCATTCCTAATGCCGCTGATATTGATGTGCTACTATGTCCTGTATTAAAACTATCATATTCTGATTCACTTGTTTTTGGAAAACCTGCAAGTCCATCTTTTTGCCTCAACGTTTTAAATTGTTCTCTTCTTCCTGTTATTATTTTATGTGTATATGCTTGATGTCCAACATCCCATACTATTTTGTCTTTTGGAGTATTAAATACACTATGTAACGCCAGTGTTAATTCTACCACTCCTAGGTTTGATGCTAAGTGCCCTCCATTTTCTGATACTACTTGTAATATATATTCTCTTATTTCTTGTGCTAGTTTCTTTTTTTCTTCTATTTTCAGTTTTTTTACATCTTCTGATGAATTTATTTTTTCTAACATTTTTGTCTCTCCTACTTTTTGTTTTTTTATGTAATATATATAATAGCACAATTTTTAATAAATTTCTAGTAAAATTATGTTCTAATATTTTATTTTTACAAACACTAATCTTAAAAACTAAGACATCTTACAATAATTGCCTTAGCTTTTTATTTATAAAATTTCAAAAAAATCATTGTTTTTTGCATATATTTGTATTAAAATGTATACAAATATATAAAAAGGAGAAATGTTCAAATGAAAAAATCAAAAATTTTACTAACTTTATTTTTACTAATTACATTAATTGCAACAATTTCAAGTGCTGCATATAATGATGTAACAATGACTGTTGTGGAAGAGTCAACAGCTACAATTAACTTTGGGACAAAATCAACAGTAGAAAGAAGTGTTATTTCAAAAGATTTAAAAAACAAAGAAATAACATTACAATTAAAAGTAACAAACAATGAAGAATCATCAAAACCAACTGGTGAAGTAATGCTTGTTATTGATAACTCAAAAAGTATGATAGATACTACATCAAATGGAAAAACCAGAGAAGATTTAGTTATAGATTCTGCAAAAACTTTAATTACAAATCTATTAAAAGATAATACTCAATTAAAAATAGGAGCTGTAAGTTTTTCAACAAATACAGATATTTCTAAAGAAGGAACAATTGAAGATGCAAAATTAGTTTCTGCATTAACAAATGATTCAAGCAAATTAATAAAATCAATTTCAAATATTCAATATGATGGACCAAGAACAGACTTACAAGCAGGTGTTAATTTAGCTAAAGAATCTTTTTCCGACAAAACTGATAATTCTCATAAATATATTATAGTTTTATCAGATGGTGTTCCAAACGTTGCTATTAATTATGACAAAAATTACTATTCAGATGATGTTATTGCAAAAACAAAAGCTGAATTACAATCACTTTCAAAAGTTACAGACAATGTTTATATAATGCTTACTGGTATTTCAAATGGTGAAGCAACAGCTACACCTTCAACAAAAACATACAATCAAATTATTGAATCTGTTTTTGGAACTACTGAAAAACCAACAATTGGTAAATTCTATTATGTAACTGATGATAAAATAGAAACTACAATAACAAATGATATTTACAAAGACTTATTACCAGTATCAAAATCTTTTACAAACTTAAAAGTTACTGATTATTTTACTAAAGAAATAGTTGAAAACTTCGATTTTTCTTATGTAAAAAATCCTAATATTGGAACTATTTCAGATAAAATTGATACAAAAACAAATTCAATTTTATGGACAATTCCAGAACTAAAATCTGGAGAGACTGCAATTGTTCAATACAAATTAAAATTAAAAACAAATTATAGTGAAGATATTATTAATAAAGTATTAAATACTAATACAAAATTAGATTTATCTTACACTGATTCAGATAATAAAACCAATACAAAAAGTTCTGATGTAACTCCAAAAGTTAAACTTACAGAACAATTACCTACAGTACTACCTAAAGCTGGTTCAACTATATTCTTTGGATTTATGGGAATTGTTTTAGTAATAGCTACTGCATTTGGTATTAAATATATTGTAGTTACAAATAGCATGAAATAAAAATAAAAAAATTCGGATTGAAAATTTTCTCTCAATCCGAATTTTTTTTACATATGTAATCTTGAAATACATAATCCAATAACAAATAATCCTAAAATTACTCTATAAATTGCAAATACTTTAAAGCTTCCTTTTTGTAGATAATTTAATAAAAATTTAATTACCAATACACCTACTACGAAACTAGCTAATACACCTACAAAAAATGCTGGATTAAATACAAAATCTTTTAAATCAAATAATGCTGCTGCTGCAACAACTGGTGTTGATAATAAAAATGAATATTTTGCTACTGATTCTCTTTTTAATCCCATTCCCCTACCTACTGTCATTGTAATTCCTGATCTTGATACTCCAGGGAAAGCTGCTGCTATTGCTTGTGACATTGCAATCAAAAGTGATTGTTTAAAAGTCATATCTTTATATTCAATTTCTGATTTTGATTTTTTATCTACCACATATAAAATTATACCCATTACAATTAACGCAATCGCTATCATAAACATTTCTACTAATGTTTCTTGAACATTGAAAGCTGTAGCAAGTTTTTCTATTAGTTTTCCTGAAAGTTTATCTAATACTAAGCATAAAATTCCTGTTGGAATTGTTGATATTACTATGTACCAAAATATTTTTCCTTCTGTTGATTTTTCTTTTTTTACGACTTGTTTATATCCACCTTTTATTAGATTTACCCAATCTTTAAAGAAAAATAAAACTATTGCAAATAATGTTCCTATATGTAGTGCCACATCAAATGATGGGCTTATCTCGTTCCATCCAAATATCCATGGAAATAAGTTTAAGTGTGCTGAACTTGATATTGGTAATAATTCTGTTAATCCTTGAACTACTCCTAAAACTAGTGCTTGTAAAATTTCATTCATTTTTTTCTTCCTCTCTTTCGTTTTTTATTTTTTATATATTTCTTTCAAAATATTATAAACTGTATCTTTTATAAATTCTGCTGTTGTAATTGGTGCAACCTTTCCTGGTAAAGCCAATGCCCATATTAATTTCAAGTTTTTATCTTTAGCTGCTTTTTTATCAATCCCACCTGGATTAGAAGCTAAATCTACTAATAAACAGTCATCTTTTACATATTTGATTTTTTCACTTGTTAATACTAAATGTGGAACAGTATTTATAATTACATCATATTCTGATAAATTCTCACCTATTGCATTTATGTTTGTTTCCATATGTCCATATGCTCTAATCCATGCCAAATCTTCATCTTTTCTTGCTGCACATGTAACTTTAGCTGAAAGCCCTGCAAGTTTTCTTGCAAGTACTTTTCCTATTCTTCCAAATCCTAATATTAAGACTTTGCTTCCATGAATTATTTTATTCGTATTTGCAATTATAATTTCAATTGTTCCTTCTGCTGTAGATATTGTATTTAAAACTGCTAATTCCTCTCTTTTCATTATATCAATTATCTCTATATATTCATCATTTGCTAAATCGTATACATCAGGTGTTATACTCCCTGCAATTAAAATTTTAGCATTTATAACATGCATAAGTTCTCTAATTGATATAATATTATCACTAAATGGTGCATTAATGTCTTTTCCATTACTTGAAAATGGTATTGGTCCTATTATAATTTCAGATTTTTTTACTGTTTCTTGCAATTTATTACACATTATAATATTTTTATTTTCCTTTAATTCTTCTGCTTTTTCCATTCCATATGTGTATACATTATTACCATCTTCTGCTAACATTTTTGCTAGTTTTATTATTCTTAAGTCTCCACCTATTACTGAAAAATTTGTACTCATAAAATCACTCTTTCTTTTTATTCTAATTCTTTATTAGTATATTTAATTTTATAAATTTTATGAGTTTTATTTATACATTTAGAAATCTCTTTGATTTTCATTTTGATTTTCTTCTATTTTATTTTGCTTTTTTCCATTCTTTTCTTCTTTTAAAAGTTTTATATCTGCATAACTTAAATTTCTAGTTATATCAAACATATCTTCCAAATGTGCTTTTGCCTTCAATTCTTTTTCTTCTAATTTATTTTCAATATCATCATTTGAATTTATATTAAATGGTATTGATATTCTTGCTATAACTGGTATAAAAATAGGATCTTTTTTTATTTTTGGAACAACTTTTGCAGCATCTATATCTATTGCTATATTAGCAAATTGTATTGCTTTATCTTTTTCATTTTTTATCATAGCTATTTTTGAAAGTTCATAATAACTATCTGCGGAAAGTTCATCATCTTCTAATGCTTCCATAAAATATTTTTCAGCTTCTTCTAATTCTTTATATATTAATGCAATTTCAGCTAAAGAATATTTAGAATTATATGAAAGTGAATTTATATCAGCCGCTCTTTCATAGCATATTTTAGCATTTTGAAAATCATTTAACATTGTATATACTATACCTAAATTGTAATTTATTTCAAAACTTAATGGATTATATTTTAATGCATTTTGATATACATTAACTGCTTCTTTATACATATCTTTTGATATTAAAATATCTCCTAATAATTCTGTTGCTTTATAATAATCTGGTTTTTTATTTAATAAATTAAATAACATTTCTGCTGCCTCATCTGGCTTTTCTAAGTTATTTAATAATTCAGCGATTTTAAAATATGAATCATAATCTTGTTTATTTGCATCTATAGCCTGCACATATTCATCTATTGCTTTTCTCATTCCACCTTCAAGTTCATATATTTCTGCAAGCATTTTATGTCCTATATAATTTTCTGGATACTTAGTTACTAAATTGATTAATTGCTCTTTTGCTTTTTTATTATTTCCTAATTTTAAATATATCTTAGCTTTTAATACATTTAAAATTTGTATTAATGGAATTCCTTTTTTATCTAACATCATTATTGTTATTGGTAATATTATTGCTAATATATATTTTATTATTGTAAAAAATGGTCCTAATTGAATTTTTTTCAAAACTTCTATAAAATTTAATGATATTCCTATAGCTTCTATTATTAGAACTCCTATATAATTCGTGTCATTTTCTCTTATCATTTTAAAAAACATATAAACAAATATTCCAAATGCTAATATTGTAAAAATTAATTGTTCTAAAATCATGTGTTTTCTCCTTTAAATTGTAAAAACATATATAAGTTATTGTTTTCCGATTTTTTACTCCTAATATTTTATTGCATTTTTCGTCATTTGTCTAGTATTTTTGTATAATTTTCGAATTTATGTTTATACTAAAATTGTGAGCAATAAATATATATAATATTCATTCTCACTTCATATTTTAAAAGTATTGCTTTTAAAATGTTATAGGAGGTTTAAAACACATGGAAAATCAAAATTTAAATATTTTGGATGAAGTTAATAAAGGTGCTACAATGGGAATGGATGCAATATCATATGTTTCAGAAAAAGTTGTAGACAATGATTTTAAAGAAGTTCTTAATACTGAATATAATAAATATAAAGATATCTCTAATAGAGTTAATAATTTATATGATAATTATAGCAATAAAGAGCCTCATGAAACAAATGCTATGAATAAAATGATGACTTGGTATGGTATTCAAATGAAAACCATGACTGACGATAGTACTTCTAAATTATCTGAGTTGCTAATGCAAGGTACTAATATGGGTATTATTGAAGGTCGTCGTTTGTTAAATCAAAATCAAAATATTGAATCTGATGTTAAAAATATTTTAAATGATTTTATAGTAATGCAAGAAGATAGTGTTGAAACCTTAAAAAAGTATTTATAAATTACTATTTATTAAAAAAATAATATATGTTTTTGAAATACCGCGTAAGCGACCAAACGAGTGAAAACGAGTGCGAGTTGGAGCAATCAACATACTAGTTAATTTTTTATGGAGATTGCGACACCAAGGTATAAAAAAACATATATTATTTTTTAATATTATAACTTATAAAACATACACTATTCTAAATTAGTATAAATTTTATAATCTCTTAAAATCTTTCTTACATAATTATTAGTCTCTTTGTAAGGAATATTTTCAACATTAGAACCATCAGAATTTATAATACCTTTTTCTATCCAATTATCAACAGTTCCAATTCCAGCATTATATGCTGTTATAGCAATTGCAATATTTCCATATTTTTGTATTAAGATTGATAAGTACTTAGTTCCAATATTTATATTAATATCTGGTTCTAATAATTTTTCACTTAATTCATCACTCGATATTTGTAAATCTGTTTTTTTACATACATCTTGTGCAGTACTTTCCATTAACTGCATCAACCCTATTGCATCTTTACTAGACTTTGCATTTGAATTAAAATTGCTTTCTGCTTTTATAAGTGCATAAATTAAATTTTCATCCACATTATATTCTTGAGCATATTTTTGTACATATTCTTTGTAATCTTTTTTGTATATTATTTTTTGTATTCTAATAGGAATGTTTAAAAATGCTATTATCATACATAAAATTAATACTATTGCTGTAATTGTTATTTGTTTTTTAGTTATATTTACAATAAACATTTTAAAATCACTCCTCTCTTTTTATCCAAAAGTATCCAAAAGTGTCCAAAAAGAACCGTCCCTTTTGGACAAAAAATTATTTGCATTCGTACCAATTTTCCGCTTCTGATACTTCTGCTATTAATGGAACTTTAAGCTCAATTGCACTTTCCATTTCATTTTTTACAATTTCTTTTACTCTATCTGCCTCTTCTAATGATGTTTCTATCATCATTTCATCATGAACTTGTAAAACTATTTTAGCATCTAATTTTTCTTCTATCAACTTTTTATAGACATTTATCATTGCAATTTTCATAATATCAGCAGCTGTTCCTTGTATAGGAGTATTCATTGCCGCTCTTTCGCCAAATTGTCTTACCATATAATTATTTGATTTTAATTCAGGAATATACCTTCTTCTATTAAATAATGTCTCTACATATCCTGTTTCCTTTGCCTTTTCTTTCATCTCATCCATAAAGTTTTTTATTCCAGCATATTCTTGCAAATATTCTTCTATATATTTTTTTGCAATTTTTCTTGATATTCCTAATTGTTCTCCTAATCCAAAGTCACTTATTCCATAAACTATTCCAAAGTTTACTGCTTTTGCATTACTTCTTTGTTCTTTTGTTACTTCTTCCATTGGTGTTTTAAATACTTTTGATGCTGCTTGTTTGTGTATGTCTTGCCCTTCTTTAAAGGCTTGAACCATATGTGTGTCTTCTGACATATGTGCTAATACTCTTAATTCAATTTGTGAATAGTCTGCATCAATATATACTTTTCCTTGCTCTGGTTTGAATATCTTTCTTACTTGTTTTCCTAATTCAAATCTTGTTGGTATATTTTGTAAATTTGGTTCTGTTGAGCTTATTCTTCCTGTTGCTGTTATTGTTTGATGGAAAAATGAATGTATTCTTTTTGTTTTTGGATTTATATATGGTTTTAAACCTTCTACATATGTTGAGTTTAATTTCATTAATTGTCTATAGTCTAATATTTCTGAAATTATTGGATCTTCAGATTTTAGTTTTTCTAATACATCTACATCTGTTGAATATCCGCTTTTTGTTTTCTTTACAACAGGTAATTTCATTTTTTCAAATAAGATTTCTCCTAATTGTTTTGTTGAATTTATATTAAACTCTTCCCCTGCCATTTCATATATCATTTTCGTTTTTATTTCTAATTGTTCTTTTAATTGGTTTCCAAATTTATTAAGTTCTTCTTCATCTGCATACATTCCATTCCACTGCATATTTGCTAAAACTGTTACTGTTGGCATATCTATTTTGTTAAATAATTCTACAGCATTAATTTCTTCCAACTTTTTCATTGTAACTTCTTGCAATTTATAAATTATATATGAATATAATGCATATTTTTCTGATTCTAACTTTTTAGCATTTTCTTCTTTCAATTTTTCATCTGATTCTTCTATAGTTTGCATTGCATCAAATAGATTTATTTGTTGACCTTTTTGTTCTGAGCTATTTCCTAAAATCTCATTTATATCTATCTCTAAATATTGTTCTGCTAAATCATCTAATTTTAGTTTATTATTAGTTGGATTTAAAATGTATGCAGCTATACTTGCATCATAACTTAATCCATTAAAATCTATTCCAGCTTGCCTTAATAATATATATATTCTTCCTAAATCTATTCCTATTTTTTTTATTTCTTCATCTTCAAAAATTTCTTTCAAATCTTGAATTTTAGTATTTTCTTCTTTTAAATTTATATAATACGCTTCACTTACAATTGGATTAAAAACTGATATACCTGATATTTTTTCTTTTATTATTTTATTTTCATCTTCATCTTTTACAGTATTTACATAAAAAATCATTTGCTTTTGTTTCTTTAAAATTTCTTTAATTTCTTCTATACTTTTTTCTTTTATTTCATATTGATTTTCTATATTTTTTTCATCTTGTAATTTTTCAATGCCAACTTCATTTTGCAAATTAAATCTGTCTATATATCTTTTGAAATTTAATTCTTTAAAAATCTCTAAAACCTTTGGCTTGTCCCATTCTTCAAGTTTTAATTCTTCTAAAGTATCTTCTATTGGAACTTTTGTATTTATCTCACCTAATGTCCTTGAAAGATATGCTAAATCTTTATTCTGTTCTAATTTTTCCTTTTGTTTTCCTTTTACATCAGCTTCTCCAGATTCTAATTTTGCATATAAATTATCAATTGTTTCATATTTTTGTACTAATGAAAGAGCTGTTTTTTCTCCAATTCCTGGTACGCCCGGAATGTTGTCAGATGTATCCCCTTGCAATCCTTTTACTTCTATTAATTGTTTTGGTTCTATTCCATAAACTTCTTTTACTTTTTTTCTGTTAAATATTTCTGTTTCTGTTTTTCCGCCTTTTGTTCTAGGGATATTTATTCTAACATTGTCTGTAGCCAATTGAAATGTATCTCTATCTCCAGAAAGTATTACAACTTCTAGCCCTTTTTGTTCTCCATATCTTGAAAGTGTTCCTATTATGTCGTCACCTTCATAACCTTCTTTTTCTATTATATCAATATTCATAGCTCTTAATACATCTTTTATAATTGGCATTTGTTCAGCAAGTTCTGTTGGCATGCCTTTTCTATTTGCTTTATATCCTTCATACATTTTATGTCTTGCTGTTGGAGCTTTTAAATCGAATGTAACTCCTATATAATCTGGCTTTTCATCTTCTAATAACTTAAATAAAATCGCTAAAAAGCCATATATAGCATTTGTATATTTTCCATCTTTTGTTGTTAATGCCTTACTCCCCATTATTCCATAAAATGCTCTATTCATTATACTATTTCCGTCAATCAATACTAATTTTTTCAAAGTTTTTCCTCCTAATTTTTTTAAAAATTAATAACAATACAATCTTCTAATTCTTTAATAGAACCAGCTTTTGGATAATTTCCCATTTTTTCCGCTTCTATTTTTCCTTTTTCATATTCCTCATCTGTTGGTACTTTAAAATCATATCCTAAAGAATTTAGAAATTTTATAAATTCTCTTCCATTATCATTAAATGCTTTCTTTCCCCACCAAAGAACTGATAAACTATTTGATTGTGCACCATATTTACCAATTCCTTTATATGGTGTTCCCATAATTACCAATGGCTTAGATGTATCATAATCCTTTTCTAAATCATATATTAATTCATATGCAATATGTAAATCTTTTTGATATCTCATATAATCATTGTAAAATAATTGATTTAATGTTTTAGTTTGTTGCAATACTAAAATACTAATTACTATAATAGCTAATATTTGGGTTATTTTATATTCACTTAAAAATCTATAAGCAACCATAACAATTGCGGCAGTAAATAGTCCCCAAGATGCACAAGTTCTATACATAACAGAATCTAATTGCAATATACTTATACCAAAATTTGATAAAAACATTGCTATAAATATTACTAAAATCATCCAATTCTTCTTTTTATCAGATTGCAAAATTCCTATTGCTAGTCCAATTACTGATACAATATCAAATATTAATACTGGATAATATTTGATATTTTTTATAGCACTAATAATATTTACTATTATCAATTGCAAACTTTCTAATATTCCGTATTTTCCCCAGTTTATTTCCTTTTCCGCTGCATCTGATGGCTTAACCCCAGCAAAATTTATTATTTTTACTATTATTTCATCCAAAATAACTGCTGCACCTAAAACTCCCAATGCACAAATTATGTATTTAAAAATATCCTTTATTTTTTTATTTTTATCTGTATATATCATTAAAATAGCAGTTATACAAATTGATACTAACATTGTTTGTACACATGCTTCATACATTGACATTGCTACTGTTAATATTACTCCAGATAATATATAAATACCTTTTTTATGAATATTATTATAATTCTCATAAAACAGCATTATTCCCAAAGAGGCCAGCAATGTTCCTAACATAACTGCAATATTACAATTTTCAAATATAAATATTTCATTTATTATTGGAAAAGAAATAAATACCGCTACAAAAATAATATATACTCCAATTGAAAATTTATCATCTACATTTTTCTTTAAAAATATACACCACATTACTGCTGTTAGCATTATTACACTTGCAGCTACAAAATCTAACCAAAATGGTATAAATTCCGTTATATTTAAAATTTGATATACTACATATGCTCCCCATCTTCCTATCGCTAGCATTTCTTTTTCACTATAATATCTATCAAAAGCAGTATCATCCATCCCTACCGATGAATTTGTTATTGTAAAACCAAAACTTAATATTGTTACCAAAATAATTGCTATAACAAATATTTTATTTTTACAAAAATATTTAGTTGCTTTCTTATATTTTTCTTCTATTTCTTTCATTTTTTGTATCCTTTCTAAATAAGTTAGATAACACATCACTTTAATTATTTATATCAATATAAACAATAATATAATGTATCTCCTTCAAAAACAAGTTGTTCTTTATCTAGCTTGTCCCACATCTTATCAAAAAAATAATTTTTATAATAATTTATTTTGTCTATATATTCTCCATAATTTTTAATATCATTTAATACGTCATTAAAATGTCTATTATTATAATAATTTATCGCTCCAACTCGAGACCATTCTGTCCCCAAAGCTTTATAGCAAAGCGCCGAATGATTTTTTATATCCTCATAATAAGATTTGCTATTATTGTTATGTATAAAAACAATATTTTTTACTTCAATATTTTGAGATCCTTCATATTCTTTTATCCATTTTCCTACTAATTCACACTCTTGTTTATCTTGGATATTTACTTTTTTATGTTCATACATAATTAACATAGAATTTCCTAAAGATATAATTATATATGAAATTAATATAATATAAAATATTATTTCCTTTAATTGAATTTTTTTTGTTCGTTTCAAATTACAATATAAATACAAAATTATCAAGCCTATCATTGCACCAATTGAATATGCCATTCTTCCTGTTCCGAATGCAGCCAATGTTATAAGATTTGGAGCAAATACTGTAGCTACACAAATAAAAATTATTTCAAGGATATTTAATTGAATATTTTTTTCATAATCTTTTACCATAAAAACTAATGCATATATCAATAATATTACTAAATATATATATAACATATTTTTTGGAAATAAATTATATGTATTTAATAATACTTCATTCATATTTTTTAAAATATATCTAAAATTACTTGGTATATTTTCAAAACTTCCCGTTCTTGTTTGACTTAAATTAAATATCTGTCCAGTAATTTTTATTTGGATTAAATCCACTACACATCCTATTCCACCAAATATTCCACTTAAAATCAAATTTTTTATAACTTGCTTATTTATATTTTTTTCTTTAAATAATGATAATACAAATGTTATTGTAAATAACCAATTTATTGTCCCTTGATAAAATATTACCGAAATAATAGATAATATTAGACCTTTTAATATATAATTTTTATTCTTCTCTACTACAATTTGAGCAGAAATTATACTCATTAAAATACTTACTGACATTATTGCACTTTCTGCAAATTGAAGATTTTCTAGATATGCAAAATTGAAAATTATTATATATGATATTGCAAGTATTATACATTCTGTTTTCTTATCTGTTTTTTCTGTATATTTTAATATTGTATTTTTCAGTTTTATAACACTTATACTAGAAATAATTAATGCTATTCCAGTCAAACTTACAACATATAGCATTATTGGCATATTTAGTTTTTGTGCTATTAATGTTATTATGCACATTATTGGTCTTCCATCATTTAATGAATATGTTATTGCATATTTTTCATATCCTTTATTTATTATATTATAAGTATCTGTTGCATAATGCCCCATCAGTAATGGTACATATATAGTGCATGTTATTATTAATATTATAATAAATGTTATTATATTTCTTTTGTTTATTTTTTTCATTGCATGTACTCCTGTTTTACAAGTTCCATTTTATAGATTTTCTGTTTTATATACACTATAGCCCTCATAATTGTAACTTGCATCAATACCTTTCATATATACTTCTCTATCTTCAATTTTATCTGTTAATGCATTTTTTAAAATTGCTTTAATCTCTGTACTTTTTATTGGACTCCTCTCCATTGCTAATAGATAATCTTCTTTATCCACTCTACTCCAGTCAACAACTTTACTTAGCTCTTTTTTTAATATCTCATCTAGCCATATTCTTGTACTTCTTCCATTTTCTTCTCTGAATGGATGTGCTATATTCATTTCTATATATTTTTCGATTATTTCATCAAAATTTGATTGTGGCATTTCATCTATTTTATTTAATACTTCTTTTAAGTACATTGCTGATGCAAATCTAAAATTACTTTTTGATATATTTTCATTTCTAATTTTTCCTGCAAATTCATATATATCTTCAAATAAATATTTATGTATCTCGGCTAAGCCTTTAAATGTTCCTACTTCAATATTAGAAAGTTTTTTTGTTTCGAATAATTCAAGTGCTTTCTTTTTTGTGATTTTTTCTTCTACATCTGCAAGTTCTATTTGATTTGTTATTCCTAATTTATTTTTTAACATTTCTTTCTCCTTACATATTTGATATTTATTGGAATTATATCATAGGAATATATTTTTTTCTACTATGTAAATAACATTTATAAAATTTTTAGTTACTAATAATTCAATTTTATATTAATAATTTCATTATTATTTTCCTTTACAGCACTTCTTATTATTCCTCCAAAACTTGCTTCTACTCCTGGTTGTATCATTCCATTATAATCCGAATTTGATATTCTATGTTGACTTGTATTTACTGTTTCTATTTTTACATTCCACATTTGTTCTATTGTTGTTTCATTTTCAAATTTTACGTCAAATTGACAAGAATGTATTTTCGTACTTCCTGTATTTTTTATTATTATATTTTCCTGCTTATAATATGGATTTATTGTTGCTATTTGAAATTCAAATGTTACTTGTCCTTTGCTTGGAACCTGTGAATTGTATTTCCACTACTTAATACATCATTTTTATTTGCATTTATAGCAAATGTTATTGCTAAGAACAATATTATTTTAAATATACAAAAATTAAAGTTGTCAAAAGGGGGCGTCCCTATTGACAACTATCTTTTTTTATTTTTTTTGCATATCTTTCTTCTTCAGAAAAAATACACCCACAATATTTTTGCATATATAGTCCTATTTCTCTTGCTTTTGCTTGTCCTTCTCTAAAGCCAACTCTAAAATCCCTATACAAAAATTTAACATTATATTCTTCACTTAGTTTTTCCATATATTCTTTTATAAAATCATGATTTTGATAAATACTATATAAAAGAGTTGTAGTTACTGCATCATATCCGTTTTCTTTTGCATATTCAAAAGTTTTTCTTAATCTTACCGGATAACAATAATTTGTGCATCTATTAGAAATATCACCAATTACATTTTTGCAAAATTCATCTAGTCCATAATCCTCATCAAATATTGCATCTAAATTTAAACTCTTTGCATATTCTTTTAATGTATCTCTTCTGGCTTTATATTCCATATATGGATGAATATTGGGATTATACCAATATATTGTTGGTTCTATTCCTTCTTTTTTTAAAGTATCTATACAATATACACTGCATGGTGCACAACAAGTATGCATTAATAATTTCATTTTTTCTTCTCCCTATTTTATATTTTTTACTATTTATAAACATCATATATACTTACGCTATCTATTTTTTCTAAATTATCTCTTATATATTTTATAACTTCTAATGGAGTTTGCCAATTAGATTTAAATTTTGGTTTTCTTATTAACAATAATTCATTTTTATCTTTATTTTTAATTCTTTCAATTTGACCTTGTTCTCCATCTTTACCTATATTTCCATTTAAAAACATATCATAATCTTTATTATATTTATTTATAGGTATCATATAAATTGCTGCATCTGAATCTAAAATATATACCTTTTGTCCTTCTTGTTCTTTTTGTAAGATATAATTATCCATATTTTTTATTCTTTCTACTAAATTTTCTGAAACTTCTATATTCTTATAATGTGATATTTCAACATTTTTTTCTATTTTCATATAATCATATATATTAGATAACATTGTTTTTAAAATAAATCCAAACACTATGACACATATTAAAGATGTTAGTAATTTATAAATTTTAAATTTTTTATTAATTTTAATTTTATCATATATAATTTTGCAAAGTAAGAATGTTACATAAATTAAACCAATTATTGCTATTAATCCACCTATCAAGAAATGAATTTCATCTGAAATTGGATACATCACAATTATTATTGACAAACTATATACTAAAATTGTTAATAAATTTATTAAGTTTTTGTTTTCTTTTTTTAAAATATTTGCAATTATTAATATCATTAACATAATAATAATTGAAACAGGCATTAATACTGACAAAATACGTATTTCTATTTTATCATTTGAAAATAATTTTACATATTTTATTTTATTTGAAAATGTACTTATTCCAAGTATTGCATAATTCACAAAATCTTTTATAGCTCCATTTACAACTAAATAAATAAACATTATTAATACCGGTAATAATATTCCAATTATTCGCATTCCAGCTATTTTTAAATAATCTTTAAACTGCTCTTTATTTTCCACAAACAATAATTTATATCCTACAACAATTATTGCAAGTGTAACTCCTATACTCTGTTTTGTACATATTGCAAATCCTGCTAATATTCCGAATTAAAAATTCTCTCCTTTTGTCAAAATCTTGTGAATTTATATTTTTTAATTCTTGATATAATACAATTAATGCTATAAATAATACTGTTACATTATAGTCTATACAATAAATATCTCTGCACAATATTCCTATTAATGCTGTACAAATTAATGCAACATTTTTCTCTTTAAATAATTCTCCAAATATTTTATAAACTGTATATAATATTCCTGTCCACAGTATCGCTGCTATTATTCTTGAAACTATTAATTCATTTGCAATTATTTTTAAGAATAATGCTGTTATCATTGGTAATAATGGTGTTGTTATCATACTTATATCTTTATATGGTATTAATCCTTCTGAGATAACTCTTGCTGTATTATAATTCCAGATTTCATCTAAATCACTTATTGGTTTTACTATAATTATTGAAAATATTGTTATAAATATAAATATAACTATTAATAAATCGTTCTTTTTCATATAAAACTCCCTTTAATATACACAATAATATAATGTATCTCCTTTAAAAACAAATTGTTCTTTATTTAAACTATCCCAGTTTTTTCCATAAAAGTTTTCATTATATATTTCTGTATCCATTGGTACTTTCTCTAAATTTCTATTGCCAAAATAATTTATAGTTTGGACATTACACCACCATATCATTAGTGCTCTATGTGTGTATAGTGATTTATGTTTTATTTCTTTATAGTTCCATGTAATATCATTATCATATGCTACTGCTATATGTTTAACTTTTATACCACTTTCATTTTCATATTCATCTATAAATTTATTTGCTTGTATGGCTTCTTCTTTATCTAATTTATTTGCTCTTTGATGTGAAATTAAAATATTTAAGGTATTGCAAATATTAATAATTGTATAACCAACCAGTATTATTATCATAATATATTTGAAAAACGTTTTTTTATCCATTATTGCAGTTGTAGAATATAAATACATGTATATCATTCCAATTAATGCTCCTACTGAAAATACCATTCTTCCTAGTCCAAAACTTGATAATGAAACAACATTTATTATTACAGAACTAACAATTGCAACAATAGTTAATAACACAATGTTTATAAAATTATTAAACCCTTCTTTTTCCTTTTTATCCCAAATAACTATACAAATCATTATTAATGTTAAAAATATTAGAAAAACATATTTAGGAAATAAATCACTTGACTGTATTAATAGTGTATCAATATTTTTTATTATATAAACAATATTAAACCATATCTCATTTATCTTTCCTGTCCTTGTTTGCTCTAATCCATATATTTTCCCACACAATTTTATTTGTAACATATTAATAGCAATACTAATTAATGATATACCTAAAACAATACACATATTTTTTAAAATTGTTTTATTAATTGTTTTATTTTCAATTAATGCAAATAAAAAGTAAAATGTTATGAATACATTTATTGTACCTTGATAACAAAATACTCCTAATAATACCAGCAAAAATATTTTTAATATATTTCCACCTTCATTTAGCATTTTTGCAGCTATTATATATAGCAATATACTCATTGCCATTACTATGCATTCTGTAAAATATAAATTTTCTAAGTACATAAAATTCATTATTGTTACATATGCTATTAAAGCTACTATTATAGATTGTTCTCTTTTATTATACTTTTTCAAAATTTTTTCTATTAAAATTATACAAATAACTGATATTATAATTGCTAAAAATGTTAGCAAGATTACATACATATTTATATTGATATTAATTTTGGCAGCTATTTGACCAATTATATACATAAATATTCGTCCATCATTTAATGAATATTCTATACTATATTTGTTATATCCCATTTCTATTAATCTATATGTATCTGTTGAATAATGTCCTATCAATAGTGGACTATATATTAATAATATTACTATTGTTATTAATAGATTTTTCAACACACTTTTTTTGTTTATTTTCATTTTGTTTCCTTTCATTATTTATAAAATTGTTGATACATGTATTGATTTCCAAAATCTCCTCATTGATTTTTTTGCATTTGAATATTGTTTTTTCTATGATTATACTAACTAAGTAATCTATAACCATACATACCACAAATATTATTAAACTTATGCTTAATGTTGATATTAGAAAATATTTACCATGATAAATACTCAACATGTTTAATCTTTTTATTATTATTTCTTCTCTTACATTAGTATTGTCATGTATTAAATATACTCCCATCGTATATTTTGCTACTTTATTTATTAAATTATTTTTTATGTCTATGCTTAAAAATATTGCAAATATAAACATTGCTGTTACTAATGGAAATATTGTATTTTGTTCCATTTCTAATCTAAAAGTTATTATAATTAAATATAATGTGCTTACTATAAGAATATTTAAAATCGTTTTATTAAATATTTTAACAAAATATGGTAATACATGCCTTCCACATAAATAAAAGTATATAAATGCTTCTATATTAGTATTTCTTCTACTTGGTAATATGAAAATAACAGTTATATATATAAATAAAATAATTCTAACTTTCTTAGAAACCTCCTTCTCAAATCTTAATATGATCGGGGTAAGAAATAATAAAATTAACCATGTATTTACAAACCAATATTGTGTATATTCCTTTATAGTGTGTCCCTTGTCTTTGAATATTATTATAAACAATGTTGAATATATTATAACCTTAAAAATTATATTCAACGGTCTTTTTACATTAAATTTTGATTCTTTTGAATAATATCCCATTATTAATATGTATATAACTACCGATATTTTTCCACCAGCCAATAATATAAGTGAAATAAAATGATTTTCTCCACTATACATATATATTTTCGTATGGTATACCATATGGTGTAATATTATTAAAATCATAGCAATTATCCTTAATAGCTCTATATTTGAATCACGTATTTTAATTATTGCAATATTTGAATCTACATTTTGTTTCTTATTATTCATTTATTTTCCCATCTTATTTTTATCATTCTCTAATATTTCTTTTGCTATTTTATTTCCTGCTCTAATAGCATAATTCATTCCTCTGTCTTCTGGATAAATTTGTGGCATTGTGCATAAGTAAATATTTTCATTTTCTAATTTATCTTTCATTATATAATTTGAATAATTACATTCTATTATTGGTTGTGCATATTTTTCGTCATATACATGATATTCTTTTATATTATCTATTGTAAAATCTTTGTTTATTTGTGTTAAATATTTCATATATTCTTTTAATAAATCTTCTTCTGATAAATTATATAATTTATTATCTTCAGTCATATAATTTGATATATAAATAATATGGTTATTTTCATAATTTGATTTGTCTATAAAATTTGTATGTTCAATTATTCCACCAAATGGTATATCATTATCTCCAACATTCAACCAATAAAATGGACTAAAGCTTTTATTGCTACTTATAACCATTGTTCTTGCTGATGTATATTTAACTTTGTTTAGTTTTTCTTTTTCATTTGTTGTTATGAATTTTTCAAATATTTTTTCAAAGTCCTGATAGTTTATTGTTGATATTATAATATCAAACTTTTCTTCTTTTTCTGCACCATTTTCTTCATATTTTACAGCATATTTTCCATTTTCTTTTTCTACATTTGTTATTTTAGCATTTAGATTAATTTTTACTTTTCTATCAATTAAATATTTGTAAAAATTATCTGTTAATTTTTGATAACTTCCTTCTATATACCCTAATTGTTCTCCATCTTTTGTACTTGAGGTACTTCTTAATTTTATTTTTCCCCACAGCCATGCCATACTTACCTGAGATTTTTTTTCTCCAAATTTTGAAAGCAACAATGGTTCCCAAATTTTTGAATATACTTTTTCTCCTATTCTGCTTTTTAACCAACTTTCTGCTGTTTCTTTTTCTATTTTTTTATAATCATTTATTAGTTTTATATGTATAACATTAAATCCAAATCTTAATTTTTGTATAAAATTTAATTCTTTAAATTTTAATAGTGATATTGGTGTTCCGAATTCATAAATTTTTCTATTTGATAAGTACCCCATTTTAGTTGCTGGCCATATTAGTTCATTTTTTAATCCCATTTCTTCTATTAAACTTATTGCTTCTTTATCGCTTTTAAAGATGTGCCTATAATATTTTTCTAGCCTTGTTTCATATATTGATACAGTGTCTACCATACCTCCAACATATCGATTTTTTTCAAATAATGTTACTTCTTGTCCATTTTTTTCTAGTTCTTTTGCAATATTTAATCCTCCATATCCCGCTCCTATTATTCCTATCTTCATTTTCTCTATATCTCCTTTTTTCATAACACCAACCTATAAAATTGAAGGTTTCTTTAGTAAATCTGTTGATGCACAAAATTATATGTATTTTAATCTTTCAATACATAATATTTAAATTGATAACTTTCATATTCATTATATTTATTATTTATATAATCTTCCAACTCTTTTCCATATATATTATTAAAAACTTTTTCACCATATCCCACCATATATTTTATTACCATTTTAGGTTTATTTTCCATTATATAGTTTTGAGCCTCATCTTTTATAGAATTATCATATAATATTATTGGCAGTTGAAAAAAATATTTGAATTTAGGATATTTATTTAAATACATGTAATAATATGGCTGATTTCCTAATACTATAATCTCATCTTCTTCATTTAAATATTTTTTTAATTTATCTAACTCATTATTTATTAATTCTCCATTTTGTGACATTCTTGAAAAAATCCCTGTCTTTTTTGATATCTCATTTCCTGTAACTCCTACCATGCAACATATTATTAAGATTAATATTAAATTTTGCGGTAATTTTTTTAATATTTTACTTTCCTTTTCATTTAATTTTAAATTTTCTTTTATATATAAACATATTTCTATTAACTCTAAAACAATTACAGGTACTAATTGAGTTAAATAATGTTTATAAGCTCGTGGAGCCCATGCTGTTAATATTATTGATATAACAAAAAAACTTGTTACGAACAATCTATTTTTTAAATCTATTTTTTTATTAAATGATATTAATATATTACATATAACTCCTATAACAATGTATCTAATAAATTTATACTTATTTATTAATTCCCAAAAAGTTTGAGCTTTTCTTAATAAACTTGCTTTTGAATATTTCATATTTAAAACAAAAAATGCATTTATAAAATAATATATATCATTATTTAATACTAAATATATAATTATTGGTAGTGTAATTACTATAATTCCTATCATCATATAAAATATATATTTAATTAATTCTTTTACCTTTTTCTCTTTTACTGAATATATAAATTGTATAATTCCAAATGCTATCCAAATTGCTATATATGTTGGTTTTATGAAAAAGTTTAACGCAAAAGTTGCTCCTATTATTCCCCATAAAATTTTATTTTCATATTCATTTTTGTAAATTATTTTCATAATACAATATAGGGCTATACTTGTAAAAGTCATTGCATATTCTTCTGTAAAATTTCCTCCTAAAATATTTGTAAATATTAACATTACATATACTAATGCCATTATTACAGATATTTTTTGGTTTACAAAAATTTTTGATGTTTTAAATATAAAAACTGCTCCTATATATATAAATAATATTTCAATTATAAATAATCCAATTTGTGGATTGATTATATATGCAATTGCATTTATTACATACATTACTGGTCCTTTATGATCAAATAAATCTTTATAGATTACTTGTCCATTTAGCATCCCTCTCCCCATTATTTGAAATACTGCTGAATCATTTTGTATTACTCCTTTGTTTAATGGTGATGAACTTAATCCTAATATTGCTAAAATTGTTACTATTACAAATATTAGTATATAATATATATTTTGTTTATTTAAAATTTGGTTTTTCATTTGTTATTCCTCTTATTTTCCTATTATCATTATTAAATACTTGCTTTAAATAAAACTTTGTTGTCCATTTTCACCATTATAATTATAACCTAAATGTTTGTAAGCTGGTGGTAGTACAACTCTACCTCTTAATGTTCTAGAAATAAAACCAATTTGAATCAAATATGGTTCATAAACATCTTCTATTGTATCAACTTCTTCTCCAACAGTAACAGCTAAAGCCTCTATTCCAACAGGTCTACCCGCATATTGAACAATCATTGTATCTAACAATTTCCTATCAATTTCATCTAATCCTAATTCATCTATTTCTAATTTATTTAATGCATGTTTTGCAATTTTTAGATCTATATTTCCATCTCCCAAAACAGCTGCATAATCTCTAACTCTTTTTAAAAGTCTATTTGCAATTCTTGGTGTTCCCCTAGACCTTCTTGCAATTTCTTCAGCAGCTTTATCATCTATTTCTACATCTAAAATTTTTGCTGACCTTTTTACAATTTGCTTTAAATTTTCTACTGAATATAATTCTAGTCTATTTACAATTCCAAATCTATCTCTTAATGGTGTTGTTAAAGAACCTGCTTTTGTAGTTGCACCTATTAATGTAAATTTAGGTAAATCTAATCTTATAGACCTTGCACTTGGCCCTTTTCCAATCATTATATCTATTGTGTAATCTTCTAATGCTGGATATAATATTTCTTCCACATTTTTACTCAATCTGTGAATTTCATCTATAAAAAGCATATCATTTTCAGCTAAATTTGTAAGTAAAGAAGCTAAATCACCAGGTCTTTCAATTGCTGGTCCTGATGTTATTTTTATATTTGACCCCATTTCATTTGCAATTATATTTGAAAGTGTTGTTTTTCCAAGTCCTGGAGGTCCATATAATAAAACATGGTCTAAAGCTTCTCCTCTTTTTTTAGCAGCTTCTATATAAATTTTCATATTTTCTTTCACTTTATCTTGTCCTATGTATTCATCCAAAGTTTGAGGTCTCAAAGTATTTTCTAATCTCTCTTCTCCTATATCACCTAACTCTGGATTAATTATTCTATCTTCACTCATGTTTTATCCTTTCCTCGAGGGATTTAGGGACGTTCCTTAAAATCCCTCCTAATAGGGATTTGGGGACACTCCTTAAACCTTTTATATATTTTCAATAAAATTTTCTAATATTTCTAACATTTTTTGATTATTTGGTTTATACTTTTTGGGTTTAAAATCTTTTACTTTTATTATTGCTTGTTTTAAATCCTCTACATTTTCTATTCCTATTATATATCCTTTACTATTAAAATCTTTAACAATCTCTTCTTGATGATTATTTACATGTTCTCCATATTCATGCTTTCTTGGTACAGCTATAACTTTTTTACCTTTTTCAATAGATGAAACTATTGAGCCAACTCCTCCATGTGTTATTATTAAACTAGCTTCATCTTGAAATTTTGATAACTGTTCTTTTGACATCAAATCAATTATCTTCATTTTGTCAGATTGATATTTTGTATAACCTGCCTGTACAATTACTTCTTCATTTATTGTTTTATCCTTTATATTTTTTTCCACTTCTTCTAAAAGCCTGTGAAAACTATTATTTTGCGTTCCTAATAATACTAATATCATTATTTCCTCCTTGTCCAAAAGGGACGGTTCTTTTTGGTCATTTTTGCCATTTTTTGTGCCAGTAAAACCAGTTGTGACGGTTCTGATGGGACAAAATTGTCCCATTAGGGACAGATGTCTTTTATTTCTTATTTTAATAAATTGATCCCCCATATGTTGCTTTTGGGTATAATTTTAACATTTCTTTCCATTGTACTATAAACAAATCTGCTATCGGATATATTAGTCTTCCTGTAGCAGTTTTTTTGTTTTTGTTTGCAAATGTTTCTATATATATTATTTTACTTCCGAATATTTTTCCTAAATAACACATTGGTCCTGCTGTATGTGTTCCTGTTGTTACTATTACATTTGGTCTTAATTTAAAATAAAAATATATTGTTTTTAAACATAGATAAAAATATTTAAATATATATGTAAATAGTTTTGCTCTTGTTCCATATGGCAAAAAATCTATTTTTTTTCCATATTGTTTTTTTAGATTTTCGTTTGCTTTGTCTTTTTCTGTTATTATATGATAATCGTATTTTTCAAATAAAGGAGATAGTTGCAAAAGTTCGTTTAAGTGTCCTCCTGTACTTGATATAAATAGTACTTTTTTCATTTTTATTTGCTCCTCTAAAATTTCTGTTTTTTCTTTGTATATTATACATTTTATTTGTTTTTCTGTCTAGTAAAATACAAAAAAAGTTGTCCCAAGTATCATAACTTTAAACAACTTTTTCAAATTATATAAATTTTATTTTTACTATATATTTCTATCCAAAAATTCCTTTTTTCTTAACAGGTGGTTGTTCATTCATAGTTTTAGCTAATTGAGTAAGTAATTCTCTTTGCTCTTTAGTTAATCTTTTTGGAGTTTGAACTTGTACCGTAAATACAAAATCTCCCACTGATGTTGAATTTACATACTTAAATCCCTTATTTCTAATTGTGAATTTAGTACCTGTTTGAGTACCTTCTGGAATTTTATATTTTTCTTTACTACCATCAACCATTGGTATTTCAAGTTCAGCTCCTAATGCTGCTTGAGTCATAGTAATTGGAATATCACATAAAACATTATTACCTTTTCTAGTAAATATACTATGTTTTTTTATTCTTAATGTAATATATAAATCACCTTTAGGCCCACCTTTTACTCCAGGTTCTCCCTCTCCTCTTAATACTACAGTTTGATTATCGTCAATTCCCGCTGGAATTTTAACTTTTATTTTTGGTTGTTTTCTTATTGTTCCTTTGCCTTTACAGTTTTCACAAACTTCTGTAATAACTTCTCCTGTACCATGACATTTACCACAAGTTCTAGTTGTTTGAACTTGACCTAAAATTGTATTTTGAACTTGTGTTACTTGACCTGTTCCATGACAATCCGGACATTTTATTGGATTTGTTCCAGGCTTTGCACCTGTTCCATGGCAATGTTCACAAGTTTCATTTCTTGTTATTACAACTTCTTTTTCAACACCTAAAAAAGCCTCTTCAAATGTAATGTCCATATTTAAGTTTAAGTCTGCGCCTTTTCTTGGTCCATTGTTTTTTCTAGCAGATTGTCTGCCTCCAAAACCACCACCAAAAAATGATGAGAATATATCCCCTAAATCTCCAAAGTCACCAAAACCATCAAATCCAGAAGTAGAATATGTATAACTTCCACCTCCAAATGGTCCGCCGGCCCCTCCAAAACCTTGTGGGTCGGCTGTTCCAAATTGGTCATACATTCTTCTTTTTTGAGGATTAGAAAGTGTCTCATATGCTTCATTAACTTCTTTAAATTTTTTCTCTGCTTCTTCTTTATTATCCGGGTTTGCATCAGGATGATATTTTTTAGCCATTTTTCTATAAGCTTTTTTTAGCTCATCCTCAGTGGCATTTTTATTAACACCTAAAACTTCATAATAATCTTTTTTTTCAGCCATTTTCCTTATCCTTCTTAAAATTAATTTACAAATTCATATTGTGGTGTATCATTTTTATCTTTCACATTTTCAAATGATATTTCAATTGTTTCTTCCATATTTTCACTATCATGTTTATTGTATTCTAATTTTACTCTTTGATCTCCTAACAAAAGCAAAACTTCTCCACTATATGAATCCCCTGTTTTAAATAATTCCATTAATGCCTTTTCTTCTAAAGGTACAATATTTGCTGGATTATTTATTTCTTCACTTTGAGGAGTTAAGATGTATTTCCCCCCATCTTCCATATTTTCTTTACATCTAAGTAAAATATCTTCTATATCAATTTCTATATCTGCATTTTTTAAATACATCTCATTTCCACTTTTTACTCTTTTTGCAATATTTTCTAGTTCATTCTGTGTGATTACTTTTCTTTCCAAAGTACAATCTGCTATTCTATTTCTAAATGCTTTTTCTTTACTAACATTATTTTTCATCATCTTCCACCTTATAATCAGCATCATAAACATTGCCATTGTCTCCACCATTATTTGCATCTGAACCATTATTTGTTCCAGCTCCAGAAGCTGCATTTGGATCTACTCCTTGTGCTCCGTTTGGATTTGCATTTTTATATAATTGTTCTGACATATCATAAAATACTTTTGTTAATTTTTCAGTAGCTTCTTTAATTTTTTCTGTATCGTTTGTTTCTAATGCTTTTTTAGTGTTATCGATTTCAGTTTCAACTTTAGATTTTTCTTCTGCACTAATTTTGTCACCTAAATCATTTAATGTTTTTTCACTGTTATATACTAAACTTTCTGCATTATTTTTAACTTCGATTTCTTCTTTCTTCTTTTTGTCTTCCTCAGCATGTGCTTCTGCATCTTTAACAGCTTTATCTATATCTTCATCTGTTAAGTTTGTTGATGCTGTAATTGAAACATCTTGTTGATTTCCTGTTGCCATATCTTTTGCAGATACGTGAACTATACCGTTTGCATCTATATCAAATGTTACTTCAATTTGAGGTACTCCTCTTGGTGCTGCTGGAATTCCTGTTAATTGGAATCTTCCTAATGTTTTATTGTATGCAGCCATTTCTCTTTCACCTTGTAATACGTGAACTTCAACTGATGTTTGACCATCTGCTGCTGTTGAGAATATTTGTGATTTTTTAGTTGGTATTGTTGTGTTTCTTTCAATTAATTTTGTAAATACTCCACCATATGTTTCAATACCTAATGATAATGGTGTTACATCTAGTAATACTAAATCTTTAACATCTCCTGATAATACACCACCTTGAATTGATGCACCAATTGCAACACATTCATCTGGGTTTATTCCTTTATCTGGTTCTTTACCTGTTATTCTTTTAACAACTTCTTGAACAGCTGGAACTCTTGTAGAACCACCAACTAATAATACTTTATGAATATCATTTGCTGTTAAACCTGCATCTTTTAAAGCTTGATTAACTGGTCCTGCTGTAGCTTCTACTAAATCATGAATTAATTCTTCAAATTTAGATCTTGTTAATGTTACATCTAAATGTTTTGGTCCTGTTGCGTCTGCTGTAATAAATGGTAAGTTGATTTGTGTTTGTTGAACACCTGATAATTCTATTTTAGCTTTTTCTGCTGCTTCTTTTAGTCTTTGCATTGCCATTTTATCTGTTCTTAAATCAATTCCATTTGATTTTTTAAATTCATCTACAAGATAATCAATAATTTTGTTATCAAAGTCATCTCCACCTAAATGTGTATTACCGCTTGTAGATAGAACTTCAAATACACCATCACCAATATCTAGTATAGAAACATCAAATGTTCCTCCACCTAAATCATAAATTAATATTTTTTGATCCTGTTCTTTATCCATGCCATAAGCTAAAGCTGCTGCTGTTGGTTCATTTATAATTCTTAAAACTTCAAGTCCTGCTATTTTACCAGCATCTTTTGTAGCTTGTCTTTGACTATCATTGAAATATGCAGGTACTGTAATAACTGCTTGAGTTACTTTTTGTCCTAAATAATTTTCTGCATCTGCTTTTAATTTTTGTAAAATCATTGCTGATATTTCTTGTGGTGTAAAGCTGTCACCTTCTATTTTAACTTTTTCAGCTGTACCCATTTTTCTTTTTATTGATATGACAGTATTTTCTGGATTTGTAACTGCTTGACGTTTTGCTATTTGTCCAACTAATCTTTCACCATTTTTTGAGAATGCTACTACTGATGGTGTTGTTCTGTTACCTTCAGCATTTGGTATTACTACTGGTTCTCCTCCTTCCATAACTGCTACACATGAGTTTGTTGTTCCTAAGTCAATTCCTATAATTTTTCCCATTTTAAATTCCTCCTAAATTCTTGTCAAAAGGGACGGGGGTTTTTGACAACTTTTTATTTTTATATTTTTAGTTGTCAAAATTTCCCGTCCCTTTTGACAACTTTTTTTAAATTAATAACTAATTAATTAGCTACAACTACCATAGAATGTCTAATAACTCTATGTCCTATCCTGTAACCTTTTCTATACTCTTGAACAATTTCTTTTTCTCCTTTAGAATCATCTTGAACGCTACTAACAGCTTCATGTAATTCTGGATCAAAAGTCTCACCAAGAGCCTTTATTTCTTCTACGCCTTTAGCTTTAAGTACATCTTGAAATTGTTTTAAAACAAGTTCAACACCTTTTTTATAATTTTCATCTTGAGTTTCAACTTTTGCCGCATTTTCTAGATTATCTAATATTGGAAGCATAACTTCTACAACATCACCTAAAATTGAATTATACATTCCTTCTCTTTCTTTTTGGCTTCTTTTTTTATGATTTTCAAATTCAGCTAAAATTCTTTTATATCTATCTGTCAAATCATCTAATTCTTGCTGTTTTTTTTGTAATTCACTTTTTTCTTCATTTATTTTTTTTATTTCTTCTGTTACTTCTTGTTCAACATTTTCATTTTTTTCTGACATCTTATCGCCTCTTTCTTTTTTATTTTAATCTTTAAAAGATTTTATATTCCTTTATCTTTTAATTTTTTGTTTATATATTTCATAACTGAAATAACTTTTGAATAGTCCATTCTTTTAGGTCCTATAATTCCTATTGTTCCCATATCTTTGTCTCCAACTTTATGCTTAAAAGTTATAACACTAAAATCTTTAAGTTCTTCTTTTTCATTTTCATCGCCAATATAAACATTAATATCTTTTGCAAATCCTGAATTTAATATATCTGTCATTAAATCTTTTTCATCAATTATATTTACAAAGTTTTTAGCAACAGCTAAGCTATTAAATTCCGGTAAATCAAATGATTTATTTGCTCCTTCTAGATATACTTGCCTATCTTCTGAAATAACTTTTTTTATTTGTTCTATTATTGGTTTTATAACTTTTACACTATATTTCATTTCATTTATTAGATATTCTTCTAATGGAACATCTATTATTTGAAGTGGTTGGCCTTTTAATTTTTGATTGAACATATAATTTATTGTTTCTACCTGTTTATCTGTTATGTCTTCATCAAATTTTATTATTGTTTCTTTTACCATTCCCGTATTTGTCAATATAATTGCCATTAACATTCTTGGCCCTAGTAAAACAAATTTTATTTCTTCAATTAGCAAATCTTGTGAACTTGGGCCAATTGCTAATGTTGTATAATGTGTTATTTCTGAAATTGTTGTTGTTGCAATTTTGGTTAAGTCTTCTATTTCATTTACTTTTGTTTCTAATTTGTCACTTATATATTTAATTTCTTCCATACTTATGTTGTCGTCTTTTAATAATTCGTCTACATAGTATCGATATCCTTTTTCTGATGGTATTCTTCCACTTGATGTATGTGTTTTTTCTAGATATCCTGCTTTTTCAAGGTCCGCCATTTCGTTTCTTATTGTTGCACTGCTGTATTGTAATTCTTCGTTGTTGGTTAGTGCATTTGAGCTTACTGGCTCTGCTGTGTTTATATATTCTTCTACTATGGCTTGTAATACTTTCTTTTTTCTATCATCTAGCATTTTCTCACCTCTTTTAGCACTCTTTTTGTTTGTTTGCTAATCTTTCTATATATTATATCCTTTTTTAGCACTTGTCAATACATTTTGCTAAAAAAATTGTGAATTTTTTGTGAACATTAACTATGCAAAAAAATATAAAGCCTTCCTAGGCTTTAACTAAACTTAATATTAAAATTCCAATTGTTTGTATTAAAAACAAATTTAAGATATTTGAAGTCAGCAAATTATTAGTAGCTTCAACAACACCAAGCATATCGTCATCAACCTTTTTATAATGTCTTTGAGCCTCAAAAAAAGTTATCAATTCAGGCAAACTTGTAACAAATCCTAATAAAATTCCAACAATAACTTCTGAAACTCCAAATAAATTACACAAATTCTCAAGAGTATTACCCAATAATTCACCAATAACAAATAATAAAATTCCTGTTACAATTAAAACAACAGCATATATCAACACTTTTTTAGTATTTTTCTTTTGTTCTTCTCTTTCCTCTTCTATTTCTTCTGCGATTTCCGCATCTTCATTTTTTAAATATAATTTATGAACATGATTATTTAAAACTCTAAAAAGAATATACAAAATAACAAATAATGGAACTACTGCTAATTTTAATTCTATATTAAGCTTTAAAAAAGCAATTGGAATTGCAATTGTAAAAAATACTAATACTAAATCAGTTATTATAGCTCTATTACGTAACTTTGAAGTATTTTTATTTAACACAATAGCACCTAAATATTGAATTAAATTTATAACATTTGAGCTTAAAATATTATATACACTTGCTCCTGTTAATCCTCTTAAGCTTGATGTTGTTATTGTTAATAATTCAGGTACTGAAGTTGCATATCCTGCTATATCCCCTACTGTTTTCGCTTTTAAATTTAATGCTTCTGCTAGCTTTCTTAATGTTGAAACTAATATATATTTAGAAATTAATACGATTAATCCTGAATATAATATAAATTTTATTATTTCTACAATCATCTGCTATTGCTCCTTTTACCATTTTCCTTAATTTATATTTTTACCTTTTTTTTGAATTTTATTCTATTTACAAATCCATAAAAAAATGGTATAAATTAACAAATTATTTTTAGCCTTATTTCACTTCTGTTTCTTTTTTTATACCAATTTTCCTTGATATTTCCATAAATTTAGTATATAATAGTTTCATAATTTATTAAGATAATTTAAATAGAAATATACTTTCTATTTTTATAAATTTCTAGGAGGAAAAAAATGATAGATATCAAATTTTTAAGAGAAAATCCAGATGTTGTTAAACAAAACATCAAGAACAAATTTCAAGACGAAAAATTAGTATTAGTTGATGAAGTCATCGATTTAGATGTAAAAAACAGAGAAGCAAAATTAAATGGAGATAACTTAAGAGCAGAAAGAAAATCTTTAAGTGCCGAAATTGGTGGACTTATGAAACAAGGCAAAAAAGAAGAAGCTGAAAGCATAAAAGTAAAAGTTCAAGAAATAAATGCAAAACTTGAAGAAAACGAAAAATTAGAAGCAAAATATGCAGAAGAAATAAAATCAAGAATGATGAAAATACCAAATATCATGGACCCTTCTGTTCCAATCGGTAAAGATGACAGTGAAAATGTAGAAGTTCAAAGATTTGGTGAACCAGTTGTTCCAGATTACGAAATTCCATATCATGCAGATATTATTGCAAGATTTAACGGAATGGATAAAGAATCTGCTGGACGTACAAGTGGTGTAGGTTTCTATTATTTAATTGGTGATGTTGCAAGACTTCATGAAGCAATGCTTGCATACGCTAGAGACTACATGATCAATAATGGCTTTACATATGCTATACCACCATTTATGATTCGTAGTGATGTTGTAACTGGTGTTATGAGTTTTGAAGAAATGTATGATATGATGTACAAAATTGAAGGTGAAGATTTATATTTAATCGGAACTTCTGAACATTCTATGATTGGTAGATTTAAAGACCAATTAATAAAAAAAGAAGAACTTCCAATTAGCATGACATCTTACTCTCCATGTTTTAGAAAAGAAATTGGTTCACATGGTTTGGAAGAAAGAGGTCTATACCGTGTTCATCAATTTGAAAAACAAGAAATGATAGTTTTATGCGAACCTGAAGATTCTATGACTTGGTACAATAAAATGTGGAAATTAAGTGTTGACTTATTCAGAAGCTTTAATGTCCCTGTAAGACAACTTGACTGCTGCTCTGGTGACTTAGCAGATTTAAAAGTAAAATCTTGTGATATAGAAGCATGGAGCCCAAGACAAAAGAAATACTTTGAAGTTTGTAGTTGTTCTAACTTAGGAGATGCTCAAGCTAGACGTTTAGGAATTCGTGTAAAAAGTGAAAAAGGAAATTACTTCTTACATACATTAAACAATACAGTCGTTGCAACACCAAGAGGACTAATCGCTGTATTAGAGAACAATTACAATGAAGATGGAAGTGTTACTGTTCCAGAGGTTTTAAGACCTTATATGGGTGGAACTGAAAAAATTCTTCCTAAAAAATAATGTCCAATAGGGACGGTTCTTTTTGGACACTTTATCCATTTAGAATTGTTCTTATTAAAGCATCTACTTTATAAAAAATAAGGAGTGAAAAATGATAGTTAATAATCCAAAATTTGAAGTATCTGCAGTAAGACCTGCTCAATATCCAAAAAATAATTTACCTGAAATCGTTTTGGTTGGTAAATCTAATGTTGGTAAATCAAGTTTTATAAACACTATGATAAACAGAAAAAAACTTGCTAGAACAAGTAGTGAACCTGGTAAAACAAGACAAATAAATTTCTACAATATTGATGAAAAATTTTATTTTGTTGATTTACCTGGATACGGCTACAGCAAAATGTCTAAAAAAGAACAAGAACAAGTTGGTAAATTTATTGAACAATATTTATTTAATAGAGAACAAATTTCTTTGATTATCTTTTTAGTAGATATTCGCCACTCTCCTACTGAAAATGATAAACTTATGTATGATTATGTTATACGCTCTGGTTTACCTTGCATAATTTTAGCAAATAAGGCTGATAAAATTGCCGTTACTAAAGTTTCAGATGTCGCTAATAAATTGCAAAAAACTTTAAATCCAATTGGAGATATTCCAACTTTTCCATTTTCTTCTGAAAGAAAAATTTATATGGATGATGTTTGGAAAGAAATTGAAAAATATATTTAAAAAAGCGGGATTAAGGAGCCAATACTCCAAATCCCGTTTTTTTAGCAACAACATTTTCTTTTTTTATCTTTTTTTCTATTACAAATTAATAATATTATAGATAAAACTAGAAGTAACGCAAGTACTACAGCTAATACAATTATTGCTCCAAAAGATGCTAATATTTCAGACGATATTGCTGCTGCACCAACTAGTAATCCAACAACAAATGCAAGAGCAATTGCTAATATTACTGTTATAATTCCAAAACATTTATTGTTATTGCATTTATCTTCTTTTTTGTCATAGCAAAATACTTCTTGCGGCTCCATAAAAGTCACCTCCTGCATAACACTTTTATTTATTGTGCTATACTATATATTATGATAAGCATAATAAAAAGATGTCAATTTTCGACATCTTTTTTCTTAATATATCTAATTTATTTCTTTACATCTCATATTTAAGTCTATTGATTATTTTCTATTTTCTTAGTTATCATTTTCAAAGCCTTTTCCCTTGGAACCATCACAATGTGTCCACAACCTTGGCATTTCAACTTAAAATCGACTCCTACACGAGTTATCTCCCATAGCTTACTCCCACAAGGATGTTGTTTTTTCGTTCTAACAATATCACCAATATTATAGTCCATCTTGTTTTTCATTCCTCCCTATACAGTACAAACTTTATTTTGAAAAACGTCTTACAATTTCATCTTTTCCTAAAACTTGCATTATTTCATATAAATCTGGTGTATTAGTTCTCTTTGTTAAAGCTACTCTTAAAACTGTACTAACATCACCAACGTGTGCTGCATACATTCCTGGGTTTGCTTTAAATTCTTTAACTTCTTTAGCATAACCCATTTCACCTGATAATTCTTTTATTTTGTCAAACCAAGTTTGTTTATCGTCATTTTCATTGTAATATTTTTCAACATATAATTTTAATATCTTATTAATTGATTCTTTATCATTTATTACTTGGAATGGATATTCATCTTGGTTTTTATCAAATAATTCATTATACATATATTCAACATTTTCTTTAACATCTGACCATTTTGATATATCTTTTCTTGGCTTTTTGTTTCCTCTTTCTATTCCAAAAACTTTTAAAGCGTATTCTTTATCTTTTAAAATTTCAGCTAATTCTTGATCATATTTTGACGCCCAATTTAAAGCATTTTCATATACTTCTTCTGCTGACATTTTTGATATTACTGTTTTTGATACATCTAATAATTTAACCATATCAAATAAAGCACCACTAACACTCATTTTATTTAATTGTAATTGGAACTCATCCATAGATTTATCTGGATTTGCTCTTCTCCAATTTTCAAATGTAGAATTTGCAATATTCATTAAATATTCTTTTACAGCTTCTGCTGGAATACCTTCTTCAGCATAATAACTAACAGCAGCCTCTGCATCTTTTCTTTTACTTAATTTTCTTTTATTTCCATTATCATTTTTCATGATTGGTGCAATATGTGCATATTTAGGAGCTTTAAATCCTAATTCATGGAATAATTGTAAATGTAATGGTACTGATGATAACCATTCATCCCCTCTTATTACATGTGTTGTATGCATTAAGTGGTCATCAACTGCATGTGCAAAGTGATATGTTGGTAATCCATCTGCTTTTATTATAACTATATCTTGGTCATTTTCTGGGAAATCAACCTTTCCTTTAATTACATCATGATGTTGTATTTTTCTATCTTCTCTTCCAGGTGATTTGAATCTGATTATATAATTTTCACCATTTTGGATTCTTTTCATAGCATCTTCAACTGTTACAGTTCTACATTTTGCCCATACACCATAATATCCAGGTCTAATTTTTGCAGCCTCTTGTTTTGCTCTTATTTCTTCTACATCTTCTGGAGTACAGAAACATGGATATGCTTTTCCTTGTTCAATTAAGTATTTTGCATATGCTTGATAAATTTCTTTTCTTTGACTTTGTTTATATGGTCCATAATTTCCTTTTCCTTCATTTTCAGAAATCATACCTTCGTCTGGCTCAATTGCAAAGTCTTTTAAAGAACTTACTATTCCTGATACTGCATTTTCAACTTCTCTTTTTTGGTCTGTATCTTCAATCCTTAAGAAAAATACTCCATTTGTTTGTGAAGCTAGTTTTCTTGCTATTAAAGATTGATATAAACCTCCTATATGTACAAATCCTGTTGGACTAGGTGCAAATCTTGTTACAATTGCACCTTCTGGTAAATTTCTTTCTGGATACTTTTCTTCATAATATGATATTTCCTTTGCATCTGGAAATATTAAATTTGCTAAATCTTTATAATCCATTTTCTTTTCTCCTTTTTATTTTTTAGTATATATTTCCTTTATACTTCCATTATAATTGGTATAATCATAGGGTTTCTTTTTGTTTTTGTAAAAATATAGTCTCTTAAATTTTCTCTAACAGTTGACTTAATAGTTGCCCAATCTCTAATTCCTTTTTCTTCACATTTTCTAATTTCATGTCTAACAACATTTTTAACATCATCCATTAAGTTTTCTGATTCTCTAACATATACAAAACCTCTTGATATTACATCAGGCCCAGCAACTACTTCACCTGTAGAAGAATCCATAGTTAAAACAATAACGATTAAACCATCTTGTGATAAATGTTGTCTATCTCTTAAAACAATATTTCCAACATCTCCAACTCCAAGACCATCAACTAAAACTCTACCATTTGGAACCATGCCACCTAATTTCATTTCATTTTCGTCTAATTCAACAACTCTACCATTTTCCATCATAACAATATTTTTTGCTGGAATTCCCATTAATTGTGCTGTTTCTGCATGTGCTTTTAATTGTCTGTATTCACCATGAACTGGTATAAAGAATTTTGGTTTTGAAAGTGCAAATATCAATTTTTGTTCTTCTTGACAAGCATGTCCTGAAACATGAACATCTGCTAATGCACTATATACTACCTCTGCACCTATTTGCATTAAATCGTCAATTACTTTTGAAACTGATTTTTCATTACCAGGTATTGGATTTGCAGAAATAATAACTAAATCATTTGGTGTTATTTTAACTTTTCTATGATCTCCTGCAGCCATTCTTGTCAATGCTGACATTGTTTCTCCTTGACTACCTGTTGTTATAATTACTAATTGCTCATCATTATATGTTGACATTGTATCTATATCAATAAATATATCATCTGGACAATCGATATATCCTAATTCTTTTGCTGTTGTAATCATGTTTATCATACTTCTACCACATACTGCAATTTTTCTATGATATTTTACTGCTGAACTTACTATTTGTTGAACTCTGTGTACATTTGATGCAAATGTTGCTACTACTATTCTTTTTTTGCATCCATCAAATAGTTCATCAAATACTGGCCCTATTGAACTTTCTGACATTGTGAAACCTTTTCTTTCAGCATTTGTACTATCTGACATTAATGCTAAAATTCCTTCGTTTCCAAGTTCTGCAATTCTACCTAAATCCATTATTTTTCCATCTATTGGTGTATAGTCTACTTTAAAGTCACCTGTGTGTAATATTGTTCCAACTGGTGTTTTTATTGCAAGCATTACTGAATCAGGTATACTATGTGTACTTCTTATAAATTCAACTTCAAAATATTTACCAAATTTAATTTTTTGTCCTTGTGTTACTTCTATTAATGTTGAACTTCTTAAAATCCTATGTTCTTCTAATTTGTTTCTAATTAATCCCATTGCAAGCTTTGGAGCATACACTGGTATATCTATTTGTTTTAATAAATATGGAACACTTCCTATATGGTCTTCATGTCCATGTGTTATTATTAAGCCTTTTATTTTCTCTTCATTTCTTTTTAAATATGTAATATCTGGTATTACTAAATCAACACCTAACATGTCGTCTTCTGGAAATGATAAACCACAGTCTACTACTATTATCTCATCTTCATATTCAAAAACTGTTATGTTTTTTCCTACTTCATGTAGTCCACCTAATGGAATTATTTTTAGTTTTGGCTTTTTAAATATATTTTCATGTTTCTTTGTTGTTTTTCTTTCTACTATTGCATTTTCGCCTCTTACTACTAAATCTTTTGGCTCCGTATTTTCCTTTATTTTATTTTCTCTCTTTTCTCTTGGTTTTCTAGTATTTCTTGATGATGTTTTTCTTGTATTCCTACTTGATTTTTCTACATCTTTATTTTTTTCTTTTACTTCTGATTTTGCCACTGTTTTTGCACTTTCATTTGACTTTGTTTCTGCTTTTGTTGTTCTTCTTGTTTTTCTTTCTGCTTTTTCTTCTTGATTATTTAACTTTTCTTGTGTCATATTTTCCTCTCCTTTTCTTTTAATTTTATGATTTTAAAAACCTTTCTGAATTATTTTTATTAAATTTATTGTAATAATATCTATTATATAAAACATATAAATTATAGGTTGCCATTCATTTGTAAAATAATGATAACAATCCTTTTA
>URWN01000002.1 GCA_900551615.1 uncultured Clostridium sp. | reverse complement strand
GTTTGAATATATTTTCGAATGTGACCGAAATAGTTTTACAAATTCTTAAGTAAATACTTTAAAGGTTCCTGTAACCAGGGTTTGTTAAAGAATTTACGTTAGAATTTGTTATCTTATGTAGGGAAACCTAGAAAAATATGAAAACTATATGCTCACACATCACATATATTATTCTTAGTGAATTGTAACCATTTTTATGCAGAAGTCAATTTTGTTTTCATTTCATTTAAAATTTTTCTTTCTATTCTAGAAACTTGTACCTGGCTAATTCCAAGTATTTTTGCAACTTCTGTTTGAGTTTTTTCTTTAAAAAATCTTAACAATATTATCTCTTTATCTCTATCTTTTAATTCACTGATTAATTGATTTATAACCATTTTGTTTGTAATTATTTCTTCTTCACTTTTTCCAGTTGATATTTTTTCAAAAACTGTCATTTGTTTTCCATCTTTATTTTCAGCATTTGCTGCTGCATCCATAGATTCTACTGCATTTGTTGATTCCATAGCGATTATAACATCTTCTTTTTGTACTTTTAATTCTTTGCAAATTTGCTCTATTGTAATTTCTTTACCAGTGTTTAATAAATAATGTCTTTTAAGTTCATTTATTTTTACATTTAATTCTTTTATGCTTCTGCTTACTTTAATTGGTCCGTCATCTCTTATAAATCTTTTTATTTCTCCTAATATGTATGGTACTGAGTATGTTGATAGTTTTACTTCAAAATTTGTATCAAATCTTTTTATTGATTTTATAAATCCCATACATCCAATTTGATATAAATCTTCTACTTCATATCCTCTGTTCATAAATCTTTTTACTATGCTCCAAATAAGCCCATTATTTTCTCTAATAAGTCTGTCCATCTCAAATTTGTCTCCGTCTTGGGCTCTTTTTATTGAATTTATATTATTTTCATACATATGTATACTTACCCCTATTATTCTTTTGTTATAGATGTTAACTGACTTTCGTCAATTTCTTCTTCGTTTTTCTTTATTGTTTTTGTTAAAGTAACTTTTGTTCCAAGCCCAACTATTGACTCGACTTTCATTGTGTCCATAAAGCTTTCCATTATTGTAAATCCCATTCCTGATCTTTCTAGATTTGGCTTTGTTGTATATAATGGCTCTTTTGCTACATCTACATTTTCTATTCCTTTTCCATTGTCTGATATTTGTATTATTATTTCGTTTTCTTTTAGTTGTGCATTTATTTTTATTATTCCTTGTCTATTTTCATATGCATGAATTATGCAATTTGTAACTGCTTCTGAAACTGCTGTTTTTATGTCTGCTAATTCTTCTATTGTTGGGTCTAATTGTGATGCAAATGCTGCAACTGTTATTCTTGCAAATGCTTCATTTGCTCCTTTATTTAGAAATTCTAATTTCATTTCATTTTCAAATTGTTCTTTCATGATTTTCCCCCTTATAATTCTGTGACTGGAATTAATTTTAAAATTCCACTCATTTCAAATATTTTTTTTACGTTTTGTGTTAAGTTTGCTACTTCTAATTTCCCTCCTAACATATTGGCAAATTTGTATCTACCTATTATTAGTCCTATTCCTGCACTATCCATGAAAGTAACACTATCAAAATCAAATACAACTTTTCTAGGCATATATCTTTCAATTTCATAATCTGCTTTCCTCCTTATCTTTTGTACACTGCAATCATCAATTTCATCCGTAATTTTAAAAACTAATAGCTTTTTTTCTTCATAGAATTTTGATTCCATGTTTTATCACGTTCCTCCCTAAAGTTGTGAACATTAAAAATTTTTTTGATTTAATCTTGTCCACTTACTTTTTATTTTTCTTGAGTTTCTATTATGTATTATAAAACTTTTTCCAAATTTTTCCAATAGCAAAATAATAGAAGTTTTGTCGATTTTATAGAAGTTTTCGACAAAAAAATATCCTGAATAATGTTTAAACACTATTCAGGGTAAAATGTAGCTTTTAAATTTATATTTTTTCTAATCATCTTGGTTGTTTTCTTCTTCCATTTTTTTGCTATCAACTTCTTTTTTTATATCTTTTACTTCATTTTCAACTTTATTAATATCTTTGCTATTTCTTTTTTGTATTTCTTTTAAAATCTTTTCTGTTTCTTCTTTTTTATTACTAACAATTCTATTCATCATATTATTGGTTTTTTCCATTAAATCTGGAACATAATCTAATAATCTATCTAAACTTGATGAATGGCTTACTGGCATTAGTTTTATATTATTTGATTGAATTACTAAAAATGCTACTGGATTTATTGTAACACCTGCTCCTGAACCACCACCAAATGGTAATCTATATTGTATTTGTTCTTCCTTTTCAACTTTTTTGTATTCATCAATTGTTTCTCCTTTAAATTCACTTCCTCCTGCTGCAAAGCCAAAAGATACTTTAGATATTGGTATTATAACTATATTATTTGATGTTTCTATAGGTTCTCCAATTATTGTGTTAACATCAATCATGTCTTTAATACTGTTCATAGCCGTAGTCATAAGCCCTTCTATTGGATGTTCGCTCATTTTTATCACCTTTCCTTTTCTTATTTACGATACATATTGTATTTATAATATGTATCATTTTTATTTGAAATATACCTGAAAACTCTACATTTATTAAATTTTTATCCATATAAGCAGGCGCCACACAAAACACTTGCTTTTCATTATATTGTCTTATTTGTTTACTTAAAAACATTGCTATAAATGTACTTATAGCTGGTATTATAAATGCTGTTAATGATGCATTTTCTGTCCCTATTAATATTTTCAAGTTTATTTCTTTTATTTCTGTTTGAATATTTTTTAATGATGTTATTAATTCTTTGTCTATATTTGCTTTGTTTTCTATTATTTTTGTTTCTTGTTCTTTAATTTTTTCTTTTATTTTATTGTTGTTTAATATTTGTTGTATTTTTTTATTGTTTAGTTTTATATTTATAATTGGTAAAATTCCAAATGCGTATATTTTTATTTTTATTTGATATTTTCTGTTTAGATGAGGCTTTTCGTTTGTTGTGAATTTTAAGTTTTGTATTTCTATTTTTATTTTCATTGTTATTATTATTGCTATTATTATTAAAAATATAAAAAGAAAAACCAATATATCACCCTCTTTTTAAGTAATATTATTAGTTTTTCCTTTTTTTATTTATTTAAACTTTTTTATTTATATTTTTTAAATTTAATATATCTTCTATTTAAGACGCGTCTTCTCTTTTTTTCTTTTCTTCAACTGTAATATCTCCAAAAATTTCTTCTTGGCTTGTTTCAACTTTACTTCTTCTAGATAATTCAAGTAATCCACTAAATGCTGTTACAACTTCTTGTTTTTCACGTTTTTTAATTGAAAATAATTTGTTAAATACAAATTTCTTTTGTTTTGTAAGTATTTTATACATTTCTTTTACTTTGTCAGCAACAGTATACTTATCTACTAATGCTATTTTTTCAATATTTTTTGCATTTTGATTTATTTTAACACTATTTCTTTCAACCAATGATTTATAAATATCAGGTATTTTCTCTGGTCCATAGTCTTTTTCTAATTTTTGTTTTGGAAGTTTTATTTCTTCTTGTCCTTTATAAAATCTATTTGAAAATATTACATAATTTTCTCTAAATACTTTGCTCATTTCTTTAAACTTTTTATACTCAATAATTCTTCTTATAAGTTCTTCTTCTGTTATTTCCTCTTCTTCCTCTTCTTGTTTTGGCAATAAGTTTTTTGATTTTAAATATAATAATGTTGATGCCATAACTATAAATTCACTTGCAATCTCTAAATTCATTTCTTCCATTGCATTTAAATATTCTATATATTGGTTTGTTATTTCTGTTAAATTTACATCATAAATATTCATTTTATTTTTGTCTATTAAATAACATAATAAGTCTAATGGTCCTTCAAAATTGTCTATTTTTATTGAATATTTTTTAGTTTCTAGTGTTAATATTGACATTGTTTTCTCCTTGTTTTTTATAATTGAATTTTTAAGTATAAATAAAAGGTTCATTTAATATTTTATTGTTCTTCAATTGCTTTATTTATATTTTCTGATTTATATCCTTTTTTTAACAAATACTGTTTTATTTCATCTTGTTCCATTGATGCTGATTTTTTATAAAATATATTTGATATTGATTTTATTTCATATTCTTCTAATTCTTCTTTGTTTTCATATATATAATCTTCAATATCATTTTTGTTTAAACCTTTTGCTAGTAGTTTATATTTTAATTCTTTTATTGATAAATTTTTTAAAATTATGAAGTTATTTACTGTCTTTCTTATATATTCAGTGTCATCTATGTATTTTGCTTCTTTTAGATATTCTATTATATCTTCTAACATGTTTTCATCTAGTTCTTTTTCAAATTTTCTTCTAACTTCATTTTCACTTCTTTTTTTGTAAAGTATATATTTTAATATTTTGGTTTTTCCTTTATCAAATTCTTCTATTGTATACATTTATTACTTCCTATCTTTTATATAATTTATCTATGTTTTTATTAATAATATTTTTATCTAGCAAATTTTAGTTTCATTTTTGTTTCTGCTATTTCATAATCAAATTTTTTGTGTTCAATCTCATTTTGAGTTATGTATTTATCTAATTTTTCGTTCATTTCTTTTGTGCTTTGATTTTGAGACATAAGAATTTGTGCCATATTGGAGTTTGTTAATATATCTAATTTGTTATTTACTTCTGCAAATCCTTTGTCCATTCTACTAAATCCTTCATTCATTTTATCATTAAAATCTATGAATTTTTTATCTACTTTATCAAATCTTTTATCAATTTCATCAAATTTTTTGTCCATTTTATTGAGTCTTTGATCCACTTTATTGAATCTTTTATCCATTTTGTCGAGTCTTTCATCCATTTTATCAAATCTTTCATCCATTTTGTCGAGTCTTTCATCCATTTTATCAAATCTTTCATCCATTTTATCAAATCTTTTGTCCATTTTATTGAATTTTTCATCTATTTTTTCAAATTTCTCATCTATTTTTTGAAAGTTTTTATTTATTTCAGAAAAATTTTTATTTATTTCAGAAAAGTTCTCTTTTAATATATCATAAAGTTCATTGTTTTCCATATTACATCCCTCCTCCTATAGAATATTTTAAGAATTATTTATATTTTTACATATTTTTTAATATCTATTTGAATAAAATTTATAATGATACAAATTACTCTTGAAAAAATATTATTTAGAAAAAACATTTATCTATACAAAAAGCATAGATAAATTATGTTTGTATTTTAACATAAATTTCTATGCTTTTCAAGTAATTCTGCATTATTTGTAATTAATTTTTAGGTCATTTTACTCTTCGTCTTCAAATTCTCCATCTTCGTCAACTTCTGGTAATTCTTCTCCTAAACTATCTTGGAAGGCTTTTGCAAAATTAGCCCTGACTTTTTGTTCAACGTCAGCTAAAATTTCTGGATTTTCTTTTAAGTATTTTTTAACATTTTCTCTACCTTGTCCAATTCTATTTCCATCATAACTAAACCATGAACCACTCTTTTCTATAATGTCCATATTTACGGCCATATCTAGTATATTTCCAGCTTTAGAAATTCCTTCTCCGTAAACTATGTCAAATTCAGCTTCTCTAAATGGTGGTGCAACTTTGTTTTTTATAACTTTTACTCTAACTCTGTTTCCTTTAACTTCACCATCTTGTTTGATATTTTCTATTTTTCTTATATCAAGTCTTACTGACGCATAGAATTTTAATGCTCTACCACCTGTTGTTGTTTCTGGATTTCCAAACATTACTCCTATTTTTTCTCTTAATTGGTTTATAAATATTAGTACTGTTTTTGTTTTATTAATAGCTCCAGCTAATTTTCTTAATGCTTGTGACATTAATCTTGCTTGAAGTCCCATATGAGAATCTCCCATGTCTCCATCAATTTCTGCTTTTGGAACTAATGCTGCAACAGAGTCTACTACTATTACATCTAATGCTCCACTTCTTATTAAACTTTCTGTTATTTCAAGAGCTTGTTCTCCTGTATCTGGTTGTGATACTATTAAATTATCTATATCTACACCTAATTTTTTTGCATATACTGGGTCTAATGCATGTTCTGCATCTATAAATGCTGCTTCTCCTCCCATTTTTTGTGCTTCTGCTACAACATGTAGTGCTAGTGTTGTTTTTCCTGATGATTCAGGTCCAAATACTTCTATAATTCTTCCTCTAGGAACTCCACCTATACCTAAAGCCATATCAAGGCTTAATGCTCCTGTTGGAATTGCTTCTATTTCCATTGCTTTAAATTCTCCAAGTTTCATTACTGAACCTTTTCCGAATTGTTTTTCTATTTGACTCATTGCTGCTTCTAGAGCTTTTTTCTTTTCTGTATTTTCTGACATTATTATTTCCTCCTTAAAATATTGAACTTTTGTTTGATATCTACTTTATATCACTAAACACTTGTTTTTGTCAATACATTTTTAAAATTTTTTTATTTATGCCAATCTTTTATATTGTAAAATTGATAAAACCAGTTTGGCTCTATAGTTCCAGCTAGTCCTGTACTATATGCAACTGTATATTTATTATTATATAAACTTAAATATGGCATTTCACTTTTGTAAATTTCTCCTAATCTTTTATAATCTTGTTTTAATTTTTCGTCATCTGTTGAGTTTTTTACTTCATTCATTATATTTGTAACTTCTTCGTTTGAATAATTTGCAAGGTTGTTACTTCCAAAGAATGTTGATAAATCTGGACTAACAGATAAATTTATACTACATAAAATCATATCATAATTTTTATTTGTTAAATAACTTTGATATTGGCTATCACTTGCTTTTATTAAATTTATTCTAAATCCTTGGTTTTCTAATTGTGTTTTTATGTTTTGTGCAACTGCTACTTTATTTGTGTCACTTGCTTTAACAACAAAATTTAGTGTAATTCTTTTTGTTCTATAATTTACTATTTTTTGCCAATATTTGTTTTTATAATTCCACCCATCATCTACTAATATTTGTTTTGCCTGTTCTAAGTTATATCCTGCACTTGCATCTTGTTCTTGATATATCCATGTTCCATAATCTAATGGAAAACTTGAAGTATAATATTTGTCTGAGTATACACTTGAAACAATATTTGATTTGTCTATTGAATAGCATATGGCTTTTCTGACATTCAGTTGAGATAACATGTCATTTTGTGTATTAAATGCTATAAAATCATGTTCTCTTCCTTTCATCTCTTTTGCTTGATATCCTATTGTTCCTATATATTCTTTTAGGTTACTATTTTGGGTGCTTACTAAATCTACACTTCCTGTTTTAAATGAATTGTATAGTTCTCCTACACTTGAATACGTTGTTATTGTTATTTTTTCTAATTTTAATTTATCTGCATCAGGATAATATTCATTTTTACTTAAAATTAACGTTGTATCTTGAACATCACTTACTTTATACATTCCAGTTCCTACTGGTACTATATCTGCTGAGAACTCTTTATCGCTATAATAATTGCTTGATAATATTGGAAATGTTAAATTATATTCAAAAAATGGTACTTCTTGGTCTAAAGTTATTCTTACAGTTACAGAATCCACTACTTCTACAGTTATTACATGTGCAACATTTGCTGAATATATTGTATCTGAATCTTTCAATCTGTCTATTGTAAATTTTACATCGTCTGCTGTAAATTTTTGCCCATCAGACCATTTTTTGTCATCTCTTAATTTGATTAGATATACTGTTTCATTTTGTTTTGCCCATTCTTTTGCTAAACATGCTTCTAATTTATAGTCTTTTGTTAATGTCATTAATGGTTCAAATATTATTTTTGAAACATCTTGTACATTTTTGTTTTTGCTTAATATTGGGTTTATGCTATCAAATGATGCTACTCCCAATTTTAATTCTTTTACTTCTATCTCTTCATCTTGTCTAGTTTCATATGTTATATTTTCTTTTTTTTGTTCTTCTTTTTTTATTTTTACAACTGCAAATATCATTATTACTATTGCGAATATAATAAAAATATATTTAAAGTACTTTGTTTTCATATAACAAACCTTCCTTCCTTACTCAGATTTAAGACAGACATAAAATAAAAATATTTTTTATGATAATATAATACATTATTTTCTATCTTTTTTCAAGTACTCATTTTCCTTTAAATTATATTTTTCATTTTTGTTTTGAAATTTTTTGATATTTTGAATTTTATTTTGTATTAATAAATGAATTTAATAAATTTTTGAAATTTTATAAAAATGTACTCTTTTGATTATAATTAAATAAATTGATAAAATATTATTGATATAGGATGTTTATATATTAACACGATTTTATGTAGAATGTCAAGAAAAATCGTTCGACAAATATCGACATTAATATATCTCTAATAACACCACACAGGGACAGCTTTAAAAGCTGTCCCTGTGATAAAGGATATACTCCTTTTACTAAAGAATTTGATTAAAAATAAATTTTGCTCTTTTGATTTCCTTTGCTGAAATAGTGTGTAGCAAAGCCATAAGCATTATGTCTAAACTTAACAGCTCCTACTCCGATCCGTACCACTTGCATTGTCTTGCTGCTGATACCAAAAACCTCACCATTCTGCTTAATGAAAACTGGATTTCCTGTCAAACTGTAGTCCCGCTTCGATGAAACGTTTTTTACTTTAATAGTTTGGTTTGTTTTTAAATTCCAGTACTTTAAGGTTTTGCTCTTGTTATTCCATTTCATTTTTGCAACTTTCTCATTATTTGAGTTGTACAAAAATGTATATGAATTTTTTACAACAACTCTTCCAGCATACGTTACGTTTGTATCCGTAGTGGGGTTTGCTGTATTGTCAACTTTGGCCATTGCAACTTTTATTTTTACGTCATCCAATTTCAAAGCCTGCTGCATTGCGCTGGAACCTTCAATGGTATACCCTATCAGCAACTTTTTATCATTGTTAGATTTAGTTTCTATTGCATCTTTTACGTTTGACGCAATCTTGATGAGCTTTACACTGGACTCTGTCTTTTGCAAGTCATAATTCCAAATATATAAGTCACCATTGTCCTTTCTAACATAGCACGTATTATTTGCATCCTGAGATGCCCACTTGTTATTCTTATCTGAAAGAGTATATGCCTTGACAATGTTGCCATTTTGCATAATCAGTAACATTACCTTTCCATTTTGAAAGTTTAAATACTGAGTTTCAGATGCATTTGCAGAGTTTGTGAAACTAGAAATTTTGCCATTCATGTCATAATAACCAGCCACAATTCCATTAACCTTGTATATAAATCTGGCATTAACAGCCACCGTATTAAGGTTAAGATTTGTTTTGTTTGAAGTCGCCCATGATTTGATTTCTCCATTAGGATATCTAATATAAACAACTCCATTACTCTCTGCAATTTCGCTTACAGTCTGTCCAATGGACAAAGGGTAAGTGTTGATTCCATCATTGTAGAATACAATATCATTTCCAACCATGTAGGCACCAATCTTATTGTTTGACGTGTTATTGCCATTGTTGTTGCTGTTGTTACCATTGTTGCCGTTGTTGTTATTATTAGTAATTCCAAGTTTTTGTTTTACCTCACTATCTGTAAGGTAATTATACCTAGTTTTACCTGAATAATATCCGTCCTCCTTTATTTCGTCGACTCCATATGCAATTGGTACGCTATCGCCATTTTTTCCCTGATACTTGTACGAATACAAATATAAGGTGCCATTAAGCCAGAGTACATACGTCGCACCATTTTCGTCAACTGCTGCCGCTGTTGCAACATTCATTCCATTGATAGGAATATCCTCATTTCCTACTTTTTCATTTACTGCTGCATTAGAAACCTGAATTGTGATGTTTCCCAATGTCTTCGGCTCTTCATTGTTTCTTGCAACAACAACATTAGTCGCTGCATACACAGTTGTTGTGTTAGGAACTGCTGCTACTAACATCAGTACAGCTAATAAGACTGCACCAAACCGCTTTGCTACTGTTGTTTTTTTGTTTCTTCTTTTTGTCATAATCTTTTCCTCCTATTTGACAATTTTTTCAAGGTACAAATTCTTTAGGTTAGTCCTATAAAATCTAGAACTCTATTACCCTTTACATAACTATTATACCATAATTTAAATTCAAAATCAAATTTTACCAAAAAATAGTATAAAATATTAATATTATAAAAGTTGTATAATTTTCCTAATATACAAAATAAAGAAAAACATTTATTATTAATGTTTTTCTTTACCATAAATTATATAATTTTTTTATTTTATTTTTTTATATTTTATATAAGAAACTAACGCACCAGCTATAGCTATAATTATTGCAACTATTGTTGTACCTTTTGCCATACCTGCATATGGTAATTTGCTTGAAGATGTTGTTTTATCTCCTGTAGAATTACTTCCTTTTGTGCTAGTATCTTTGCCATTGTTTGTTGATGTTCCATTGTTATTTGATCCATTATTATTTGATCCGCTGTTTCCATTGTTGCTTGATCCATTATTATTTGATTCACTGTTTCCATTGTTGTTTGATCCGTTATTATTTGATCCACTGTTTCCATTGTTGCTTGATCCGTTATTATTTGATCCGCTGTTTCCGTTGTTGCTTGAACCATTGTTATTTGTTCCGCTGTTTCCCTTGTTGCTTGAACCATTATTATTTGTTCCGCTGTTTCCATTGTTGTTTGAACCACTGTTATTTGTTCCGCTGTTTCCATTATTATTTGAACCATTGTTATTTGTTGTTTCTTGTTTTGTTCCTGTTAATTCAAATACTTCTGCATCATATACTTTTGTACCATCTTGTTTTATTAATTGAACCCACACTACAAAATTTTTACTTCCAGAAAAACTTGATAAGTTTACATTAAAACTGTTGTCTGTAGTTTGATTCCACGTTTCTTTGTAATCAGGTAATAAATAAATTATTGTTGACTTAGCTTCATCTGCTCTTTGGCTTCTGCAATTAGTAACATTAGTTCCATATAAATTTTTATAATATATTTGTGTTGATAAGTACTCATCATACAATTTTTCTGTTTTTGCTGCTTCATACATATTAAATGCTTGAATTACTCTTAATTCATCTTCTAATTGTTTTATTTTTTTATATGTACTGTTGTCCATTTCATTTACTTGATAATATAAACTGTAACCTGTTATTTGGTTTGCTATCTTAATTGAACCTTTTTCATTTGAAATAAATGTTGATATTTGAATTTCATCCCTTACATCTAATGTTTTTGAATAAGCCATTGTACTTGTTGCTGTTAGCATTATTATTGCTACTAATATTATGCTTAAAATGTTTTTTAAATTTTTCATTTTTAAACCCCCATTTAATTTTATTTAATTAACATAATTATTATAGCATACATTTTTTAAAAATGGAAGTATTTGCATGATTTTTTTGTAAATTTTGTCATTTTTTCTTAAATTTTTATAAAACTACTAATACATTATAAACTAAATTGGTTGCCATACATAAAATAATTCCACAAACTGTTGGGATTGCAAATGAAACTAACATCCATTTCCAATTTCCAGTCTCTTTTTTTATAGTTAATAATGTAGTAGCACATGGAAAATGTAAGATTGTAAAAAGCATAACATTTATTGCAGTAAGCATCGTCCATCCATTTTGAATTAGAATCTGACCTATTTGTACAGTGTCTTCTATATTTACTAATGTTCCACCTTTTAAATAGCACATTAAGATTATTGGTAATACTATCTCATTTGCTGGAATTCCTAAAATAAATGCTGTTAAAATATATCCATCTAATCCCATTAATTGAGCAAAAGGATTTAAGAAATTTGCAATTATGGATAATAGGCTTTTTCCATCAATTCCTATATTTGCAAGTAACCATATAACAAGTCCTGCTGGTGCTGCAACTGATATTGCTCTTCCTAAAACAAATAATGTCCTATCAAATATTGAACGTACTAATATTTTTCCAAATTGTGGTTTTCTGTATGGTGGTAATTCTAATACCATTGATGATGGCATTCCTTTTAAAATTGTTTTTGATAAAATTTTTGATATTATTAATGTTAAAAATATTCCAAATATTATAACAATTACTACTGCTAGTGTTGATAGTACAGATGCAAAGATTTTATTGCTACCTGCAAATGCTCCTGCTATAAAAATAGTTGCTATTGTTATTAAAAATGGAAATCGTCCATTACATGGTACAAAATTGTTTGTTATTATTGCAATTAATCTTTCTCTTGGTGAATCTATAATTCGACATCCTGTTACTCCACATGCATTACATCCAAATCCCATGCACATTGTTATCATTTGTTTTCCACTACAACATGCTTTTTTAAAAAATCCATCCATATTAAATGCTATTCTTGGAAGATAGCCTAAATCTTCTAATATTGTAAATAATGGAAAAAATATTGCCATTGGTGGTAACATTACAGCAATAATCCATGTTAATGTTTGATATATTCCATTTATTAACAAGTTTGAAATCCATGTTGGACAATGTATGTATTTTGCTAATGCAATTAATTTATCCTGTATCCAGTTAAAAATATTAAATAATATTTCTGATGGATAATTTGCTCCAACTATTGTTATCCAAAATATTATTCCTAAAAATAATATCATTATTGGTATTCCAAACATTTTGGATGTTAATATTTTATCTATTTTTCTATCCTTTTCTTTATAATCTGTATTTTCAAAAGTACATACTTCTTTTGTTACATCTTCTGCTCTTTTCATAATATCTGATACAATTTTGTCTTTAAAATTTTTTGAGGTAATTTTTCTTTTTTCTAGTTTTTGTTTTGTTTCTGTTACTGATTGTTTAATTTCTTGTTCTTCTAAATCTAGTTCAAAATTTTCTGTAATTGATTTTAATATTTTTTCTTCTCCATCTATGAGCTTAATTGCAATCCATCTATACATTTTTTTTGAAATTTCTTTTTCTTCTATTAATAATTTATTTTGAACACTTCTTTTCTCTCTGTTTTTTTCATCTTCTATTTTTCTTGACAATACTGTTATATTTTGTTCTATTTCTGGCATATATTTAACTTCTTTTGCACATGGTTTTATTTCACCTTCGCAAACTTTATATATTGTATCTTTTAAATTTTCTAACGTATTTTTATCCCTTGCAATAGTTCCAACAACAGGCACTCCTAATAATTCTTCTAACTTTTTTAAATTTACTTTTATTTTTTTCTTTTCCGCTTCATCTAATAAATTTACACAAACTATTATATTATCTGTTATTTCCATAATTTGAAATACTAAATTTAAATTTCTTTCCAAACATGTACTATCAACTACAATTACTGTTGCATCTGGATTTCCAAAACATATGTAATCTCTTGCAATTTCTTCTTCTTCTGAGTTTGACATTATTGAATATGTACCAGGAATATCTACAAAAGTGAATTCTATTCCTTTAATTATTGACTTTCCTGTTGCATTTGCTACTGTTTTTCCTGTCCAATTTCCTGTGTGTTGGTGCATTCCGGTTAGATTATTAAATATTGTTGATTTTCCAACATTAGGATTTCCTGCTAGTGCTATTGTGTATGTATTTTTCACAAGCTCACCACCTTAAATATTTTATTAAAATATATGCTTTAATTTTGAGCTTATGAATTCTATTATTTATCTAAAAACTTTTCTAATTTTTCTTTTACTTCTTGAGTAGAAACTAACTTTAATATTTCCTCTGCTAATATTTGACACTTACTATAATCTAAACTTGTTATTAATTTTCTTGCTTTTAAAATTTTATTTGCATTCATAGAAAATTCATCAAGTCCTAGTCCTATTAAAAGTGGAATAAATTTGATGTCACCTGCCGCTTCTCCACACATACCACATAAAATTTCATTTTTATGTGCTCCATCTATTGCAGATTTTATTAGACGTATTACTGCTGGATTAAAATGTGTATATAAATTTGCTACTTTTTCATTACCTCTTTCAACTGCAATTGTATATTGAATTAGGTCATTTGTTCCTATACTAAAAAAGTCACACTCTTTTGCAAATTCTTCTGCCATTATTGCAGAAGATGGTATTTCTATCATAATACCTATTTTTATATTTTCATTATATTTTATTCTTTTTGCTTTTAAATCTTTTTTTACTTCTTCTATAATTTCTTTTGATTTTCGTAATTCTTCAATTGATGAAATCATTGGAAGCATTATTGATATTTCTCCATATGCACTTGCTCTTAGTATTGCTCTTAATTGTACTTTAAACAAATCTATATTATCTAAGCAGACTCGTATTGCTCTATACCCTAAAAATGGATTTTCTTCTTTTGGAAGTTTCATATATTTTAAATCTTTGTCTCCACCAATATCTAAAGTTCTTATTACTACTGTTTTGTTTTCCAAATTTTCAGCTATTTTTTTGTATACTTTAAATTGTTCTTCTTCTGTTGGAAAATCTTTTGCATCCATATATATAAATTCACTTCTTAATAGTCCTACTCCTTCTGCTGTATTTTCTAATATAATTGGTATATCTTGTTCTCTTCCGATATTTGCCAATAATTCAACTTGATGTCCATCTTTTGTTATTGCTTTTTGATTTTTATATTTTTCTAATTCTTGTTTTTCTTGTTTTTGTTTTTCTTTTCTTTGTTTTAATTCTTTCTTTTCTGTTTCTGTTGGATTTAAATATATTTCTCCTGTTGTTCCATTTAATGCTATATAGTCATTTTCTTTTATGTTTTCAAAAATATGCTTTATTCCTACTATTGCTGGAATTTCATGTGTTCTTGCCATTATTGCCATATGTGAATTTACTCCACCTATTTCTGTGATAATTCCAGATACATTTTTTAAATTTAATCTTGCTGTGTCTGATGTTGCTAGTTCTTTTGCTACTAATATGGTATTTTGTGGTAAGTTTGATAAATCTACTTCTTGTAATTTCAATAATTTTGATAATATTCTTTTTTTCATATCTTCTATGTCTCTACTTCTTGCAGACATGTATGGATCGTCCATTTCTTCAAATGTTTTTATTATCTTGTTTAGCCCTATTTCTACGGCATATGAGCTATTACATTTTTCTTGTTCTATTATTTTGATTGTTTCTTCTATTAGGCTTGGGTCTTGTAATATCATTAAATATGCTTGCATTATTTCTTTTTCTGTTCCTGAGATGTTTTGGATTAAATTTTCTATTTCACTTTCGACTTTTTTTATTGCATTATGAATTTTTTGTTTTTCTGCTGAGGTATCTTTAATTTTTTGCTTTTCTATTTTTATTTCGTTTTCTTTTAAAATTACTACTTTTCCAAGTCCTATTCCTTCTGAAATTCCCTTTCCAACAAGCATATAATTACCTTCTTTCTAAATATATTATCCAATATTATTTTCTAAAAAACTTTTAACTTCTTCTAATGCCTTGTCTTCATTTTCTCCGTCACATATAATCTCTAATTCGGTTTTATATTTAATACCTGCTGACATAATCATAAGCGGTGACTTAGCATCTATTAATTTTCCATTTACAATTAAATTTATGCTACATTTATATTTCATTGCAAGTTTTGCAAGTTCTGTTGCAGGTCTTGCATGAAGTCCTGTTTCATTTTCTATGACTATATTTGCTTTTTTCATTTTATTACCCTCTTTCTTTAGATTATTTTTCCCAAACATTTTTCTTTAATGCTGCCATAATTCCCATTGCTATAACTGATCCAATTGCAAGTGCTACAACATACCAGAACCAATTTCCTATTAATGGTAATACGAAAATTCCTCCATGTGGTGCCATTAATGTACAGTTAAATGCCATAGATAATGCTCCTGAAACTGCTGATCCTACTATACATGATGGTAATACACGAATTGGATCTGCTGATGCAAATGGTATTGCTCCTTCTGATATAAAAGATAGTCCCATTACATAATTTAATAAGCCTGCTTGTCTTTCTTTTTTTGGTAATTTTTTTGGAAAGAATGTTGCTAAAAGTGCTATTGCAAGTGGTGCTACCATTCCTCCTATCATAACTGCTGCCATTATTTCATAATGTCCTTCTGCTAACATTCCTGTTCCAAATGTATATGCAGCTTTGTTAACAGGTCCACCTAAATCAACTGACATCATTCCTGCAAGTATTGCTCCTAATATTACTTTGTTCACTTCACTCATTGATGATAAGAAATTGTTTAATCCTGTGTTGATTGCTGATACAAATGGATTTATTAATAACATTATTAATCCAATTAGTAATACTCCTGCAACCGGATAAATTAAAATTGTTCTTATTCCTTCAAGGCTTTTTGGCATAAAGCTAAATAATTTTTTCAAAAATAGTACTACATATCCACCTATGAAACCTGCTAGCAATGCTCCTAAAAATCCTGAACTTACTAATACTTCTTCTGGATTTCCTAGTGATGTAAATGTTGTTCCTACTTTACTTAATGCTCCACCTACAAAACCAACTACTAATCCTGGTCTGTCTGCAATACTCATTGCTATATATCCAGATAGTATTACTAGCATAAAGTCAAATGCCATTCCACCTACTGTTTTAAAAAATGCTGCAACTGGTGTATTCATACCAAAATTTGATGGGTTTATTGAGTAGTCATCTAATAAAAATGCTATTGCTATTAAAATTCCTCCACCTACTACAAATGGTAACATATGAGTTACACCATTCATTAGGTGGTTGTATATATTTCCTTTTGGCTTGTCTAGTTCTACTTTTTCTCTTTTATTTCCTTCATGGTGATATATTGGTATTTTATTTTCTTCATTTAGGGCTTTTTCTATTAATTCTTTTGGTTTTCTAATTCCATCTGAAACTCCTGCTCTTATTATTCTTTTTCCATCAAATCTTGATAAATCAACTTTGACGTCTGCTGCTATTATTATTGCTTTTGCATTTCTGATTTCTTCTTCTGTAAGTTCGTTTTTTACTCCAGATTGACCTTGTGTTTCTACCTTTATTGGGTGTCCTAGCTCTTTTCCCATCTGTTCTAGGCTTTCTGCTGCCATGTAAGTATGTGCTATTCCTGTTGGACATCCTGTTATTCCTAGTAGTTCGTATCCTTTATTTTTTTCTGTTTCATTGATTTGTGTTTTATTGTTTTTTTCTGAGCTATTATTATTTTCAGTAATATTATTATTTGAGCTTTTTGTTTTTTCTTCATCTGCTTCGTCTATTATTTTTAGAAATTCTTCTTTTGTTTTTGCATTTAATAATTTTTTTCTAAATTTTTCATCCATTAACAAAGCTGATAAACGACTTAATACTTCAAGATGTAAATTGTCTTTACTATTTGGTGCTGCAATTAAAAATAGTAGTTTTATTGGTTTTCCGTCTAATGAATCAAAATCTACTCCTTCTGGTATTACCATTGCTACAAGTCCTGGTTCTGATATACTTTCTCCTTTTCCATGTGGTATGGCTATTTCTTCTCCAACGCCTGTTGAGCCTTCTTCTTCTCTTTTCATTACTAATTTTAAATATTCATCTTTGTTATTTATGTTTCCATTGTATTGCATTAATTCTACTGCTTTTTCTATTACATCTTTTTTGTTTGTTGCTTTTACATTTAAGTCTATTGCTTCTTTTGTAAGCAAATCTGTAATTTTCATAACTTTTTATTCCTTTCTAAAAGCACAAAATTTGTTCATAAATAATTAAATTACCACATTTAAGATTTATTTATTTTTGAATTTTTTGTACTTATTTTTAGTTTACTTATAAATATTTTTTATTTAAAATTTTTAAGATTCTCTTCAATTTTTTCTTTGGTTGCTAAAAAGATAGAATTTGTTGTTGCAGTTGCTGCTGCTACACCCATTTGAAGTGTTTTTTCATAATTATTAAACATTTCATGTCCTGCTAAAAAGCCTGCAACCATTGAATCTCCTGCTCCTACTGTATTAATAGCATCTTTTGTATTTAATGCGTTAATTTTATATGAATATCCATTTTCATCTAAAAGTACTGCTCCTTTACTTCCCATTGAAATTATTACGTTTTGTGCTCCTTTTTCTTGTAATTTTTTTGCATATTCTAATGCTTGGTCTTTATTTCCTATTTTTGTATTAAAAATTTCTTCTAGTTCTTGTTGATTTGGTTTTATTAGATATGGTTTATACTTTAATGTTTTTAGTAGTAACTCTCCTGTTGAATCTACTATAATTTTAATATTTTTATTTTTTAGCTTTTGACAAATTGTTTCATATATATTACTTGATATACCATTTGGTACACTTCCTGATAATACTAAAGAATCTTTATCTTCTATTCTTTCCAATTTTTTATATAATAATTCAATATATTTTTCTTCTATATAAGGTCCTTTTGCATTTATGGCTGTTTCTTGGGTTTCTTCTAATATTTTTATATTTATTCTTGAATTTTCATTTTCTATTTTTATAAAGTCTGTTTTTACGCCATATTTTTGTACTTGTTTTTCTATTTCTTCGCCTATAAATCCTGCTATAAATCCCATTGCTGTTGTTTCTTGTTCAAGTACTTTTAGTACTATTGATACATTTATTCCTTTTCCACCTGGATAGATGTATTCTTTTGGACTTTTATTTATTTTTCCAATTTTGAGATTTTGCATTTTTATTACATAGTCTAATGCTGGATTGAATGTTATTGTATATATCATGTTTTCCCCCTTTTTGAGACATGTGGGACGGTGCTTTTTTGTCTCATTTTTGTGTCGAATTTTGTCATTTTGTTTTTTATTTATTTTTTCTTTTGTTTTAAATATTTCCAAAAAATAAAAAGAATATTCATTTTCGAATATTCTTTTTGTTTTTTATATTTAATAGACTTATGTGTTTTTTTGGTTTTATAAAGCTTTTTTGTTATATCAGATAATCTATTGTTGATATTAAGCAAATTAATTGCTGTATAAATATACAGAACTTTTTTCGTTTTGTTATGGTTATTAGAACAAGTTTATTTACTTTTTATATACATACTTTTTATTGAACTTGCAATAGTAACTGTTGTGGCTATTGCCTTATTTGTAGCATTGGTTGTTACGATGAGAAAATTAGACAACGAAAAAAACACATCTCTGTTGGATTGTTAGAGATGTATTCTTTATAAAAAATTCTTTGAACGATACGCCACATTTCTGTGGTATCTCATCTTTCTATGATTATTATACTCAAAATATATAAAAAAGTCAATAATTTATAAATTTTTTGATCAATTATTATCTTAATTTTGCATATAATGTTTATATAAATATAAAAACTTCTTTTTATATTTTTAAACGAAAATTTGTTTCTTTTATATTGATTTATTTTAAATTCTATGTTATACTAGCTGACATAGGAAATGAACATAGTAGTAGATATGTGTTGCCACTGCACTCGATAACTTTTGTTATCAGAAAGTGAGGTGGTGTTTATGGGTTTTATACTTTTTTTAATATATGCCTTAATGGTATCAGCAACAATAAACGTAACCTTATTAACGATTTTATACATAAAATATGTAAATTCAATTATAGATAAGGAATAAAAATAACAACACATTCCACTATGCCAATATTGCGAATGTGTTGTTATACTTTTATGTAGTGGTAACCGCATTCACTGCGGTTATTCATTTCCTATATTTATTATACACAGATAAATATAAAATGTCAAATATATTTCTAAAATGATTGGTACCGATGGTGGGACTCGAACCCACATGGTTTCCCGCACGATTTTGAGTCGTGTGCGTCTACCAATTCCGCCACATCGGCATAAATATTTGTTAAATTGTATAAGCTTTTTGCTTAATTATATTAACATATATTTAATTAAAAGTCTAGTAAAACCAAATAAAAAATGCAAATTTTTTTAAATTTGCATTTTTGTTATAATTAATTACAAAATTAATTTTCATTATCTTCTTGTTCTAAATCTGCTAGATCAACAATCTCATAATCAAAAACCGTAACCTTTTTAATCTCAAAATCTGAAAAATCATCTTGTTCATTATCAAAACTCATAATATTAAAAGATTTCTGATCCAACATTCTTAAATGTAATTTTGAAGTATCAATAATCATTTTAGTTGAAAGGTCCATTCCAACTGGTAATGTCTTATTTTGATTATCATAGAAAATTATATTTGTAAATCCTATTCCTTTTGTACCCTCTTTAATGTGAAGCTTGTATAAATTTATATTATTTCCATATGCCATAGAGGCTTCTTTCATTTCATTTTCAGGATTTATATTAAATACATTGATTCCTTTATTGTTCAAGATGTTTTCATTAATCGCCTTATATACAGGCAAGGATTCTGGAATTACGCCTTTTTCAAGTGCTTTTGTTATATTTTGTATTATTGATTGCAAAACTAATTTAAATCCTATTTGTTTAGTGTTTTTATTTACTTCCAATATATTAAATTTGTCTTTTGGTAATTCTCTATGCTTTTTATTGTTTATTTTTCTTATTTTTGTAGTATCTTGTATAACATTTCCAAATATGTCATACTCTTCTTCGTCTAAAGATTTTAATTCTTTTGCTTCTGCTTTTAAATCTTTTAGGCTTTTTTCTATTTCTTCTGGAAGTATATTGTTTGTTTTTATTTTGTTTAATACTTCAACTAGATTTGTTGTTACAATATAAACACTGTCTGTATCTTCTTTTGTTAAATTTTTTCTTTGTATTTTGTCTAATTTTTTTCCAAATTCTTCTAGGTCATCTTCATAATTAAATGTTTTTTCTATTCTCTTTATTACATTTACTTCTTCTTGTTCTCCTTCTGGCAAGACATCCATTTCGTCCTTATTACTGTATTTCCAGAATTCAAATATGCTTTTTTTATGGCTATCTATTTCTTCAATGTATTTTGATGCATTTTCTATTTTTTTAGCTAAGTTTTTAGTTTTTAGTTTTAGAGCATTTATATCCATTAAAAGATTTTTCATCTGATTTTCTAGCTCTTCTAATTCTTTGTAGCTTGTTATTAATTCTTCTAGTGTATATATTTTTTTTATTGGTATTCTTTTCTTCTCTCTTTTTGTTGACTCAGATGTTTGTACTGGTTCTGCTTGTTGATTTTCTTCTACTATTTCTTCTTCTACCTCTGTTTTTATGCCTTTATTGCTTTTTTTGCTATATTTGAAATAGTATTTTACTTTTCCAAAAAATGATTTTTTGCACTCTAAAAATGTTGATATTTGCTTTTCTTTTGCTAAATATTCGATTTCTTGTGTTGCTACTAATTCTTGTAATTTTTTTATTCTTTTATTATATGCTCTGATTTTACTTTTTACTTCTTTTCTTCTTTTTAATCCTATTTTATATTGTTCCCTTATAAATTCTACCATATGTTTGTATTCTATTTTTTGGTCATCTAAGTAGAATTCTAGTTTTCCTTCATTGTTTATGTTTGTTTCAAAGTTATAATAATTTGGTATTTCTGTTTGTAATATAAATAGTGCTTTTACAAGTTTATAAAATTCACTTGCTTCTGCTTCATTATTTAATTGGATTTTGTATGTAGTTTTTATTTTTTCATATACATTTGTTTCTCCAATAATTTGAACAGTCATTTCATTTTTCTTGTCATATACTTCATATATTAATGGCCAGTCTTTTGTAAATAACCATAAATAGTTTTCTATATCTTCAAACTCAGATTTTTTTAAATATTTATTTGAATATTTTACATTGCTTACTGGCACAAATACTTTTCCTACTCTTTTGTTTTCTATTTGTCTTTTTAATAAATAGAAAAATGTTGAGTAATCTGTGTCTTCTGTTGGTACTATCATAAAATATTTGTCTGTATTTTCTGAGTAATATATTTGCCATAAATAGTTTCCTTGGAATTTTACTTTGAATGGAATTTCTCTATTTAACTTAGTTTGTTCATTTTCAACATTTTCTATTTCTTCAATACTTACATTTTTTAGCATGTTTAAAAATGTTGTATGTTTTATTAAGTTTTCTTCATTTTTGTTGTCTAAATATTCACACAATGGCCTTGCTTTTTGATATTTTTCATTTAAATCTGTTAGTCTATTTGTTGGTGATAACAATATTTGTATGTCTTTTACATCTATGTATCTGTATTGTCTATATTGTTTTTCATCATAAAATCTTGAAACTCTGAATTCTAGTGGTTCAAATTTTTTTAAGTTTTGTGGTATTTTGTCTAAGTCTAGCCCTAAATATTCAAGTTTATCTGATATTCCTTCTATTATTTCTTTCTTTTTTCTAGGCAATTTTATATCTCCTTCCACAATTACTAAACTTTATTTGATATTTAATTGAATTTTTCTATTTTATAATATCATAAAAACTTTCAAATGAATATCCTTGTTGTTGTAAATATTCTATTACTTTTGGTAATGTTTCTGCTGTTATTTTTTTTGCTTGTGCATCATGCATTAAAATTACTAAACTATTTTTTCCTTCTGTTGTCTTTTGTAAATTATCCATTAAATATTCTTCTGTTGGATTTACTTTTTCTGAATCTCCTGTTAATGAGTTCCAATCTATATGTAAAATGTCATTTTGTTCTAATAAGGTTATTGCCTGTTTTTTTAGTTCTGCATATTTACCACCTACTGAACCTCCTGGAAATCTAAATAAATGTGAATTGTATTCTGGCACATTTATTGTTTTTGCTACAATTTGATTACATTGATTAAATTCATTTAAAACTTGTTCTGGTGACTGATATATTTCTGAGTATTTATGTGAATATCCATGGTTTGCTATATAGTGGCCTTCATTATATATTCTGTTTGTTGTTTCTGGAAATATTTCTACTTGACTTCCTAATACAAAAAATGTTGCTTTTATATTGTTTTGCTTTAATATGTCTAGTATTTGATGTGTGTTATTTGATGGTCCGTCATCAAATGTTAGATATGCCACTTTTTTGTCTGTATGATATATATTTTTCAAGTTTTCTTTTCCTTGCTCTGTTAATTTTGGAATTTTAGCTTGTCTTTCTATCTCTTTTTGTTTTTCTTCTTCCTGTTGTTTTTGCTTATATTCTATAATTTGTTTTGCAAACTCTTTTGATTTTTCTACTCTTTTTGTTGTGTCTACTAGATAATAAATTGACATGCATAATGTTATAATAATGGCTATAATTGCTATTACTATAAATGTTATCCTTTTTTTATCAACATATTTTTTCATGCTATAAATATTATAGCCTTCGTATTGGTCTTTGTTTTGAAATATTCCCATTTAAATTCCTCTTTTATTTTTTCATTGCTTGTTTTATATATTCAATTTCTTCTTCTGCATTTAGTCTCATGAATATTGGTTCACCTTTTTCTATTACTTTTATATTTTTTATTTTGTCATATTCTTTTAGGCTCTCCCATGTTTTTAAAGATTCGTCTGTAATTCCTATTTGTCTTAATATATTTTCAGATGTTTCGTTCATAAATGGTTTTATTAATATTGCTATTTTTCTTAAATTTTCTATTAGATGATACATTGATGATTTTAATTTTTCAGTTTGTTCTTCTTTTGCTAGTTGCCATGGCATTGTTTCATCTATATATTTATTTGTTCTTGATACAAGTGTCCAAATTTCTTGAATTGAGTTTGCAATTTCAAAGTTTTCAAATAATTTTTCAAATTTTTCTATTTGCTCTTTGCATGCATTTTCTAAGCTCTCATCAACTTCGTTTGGTGTTCCATTATATTCTGGTACTTGTCCATTAAAATATTTGTTGACCATTGATACGGTTCTGTTTAATAAATTGCTTAAGTCATTACATAAGTCAAAGTTGTATCTTTCAACAAATTCTTCTGGTGAGAATAATCCGTCTTGAGATGTTGGCATTTCTCTTAATAAGAAGTATTTTGTTGCATCTAATCCATATCTATCTATTAAATCTTCTGGATATATTACATTTCCTTTTGATTTGCTCATTTTTCCGTCTTTCATTGTTATCCAGTTATGAACAAATATTGTTTTTGGTAATGGTAAATCTAGTGCCATTAAGAAAATTGGCCAATATATTAAGTGAAATCTTGCAATATCTTTTCCTACAACATGAACATTTGCTGGCCAGAATTTTTTGAATAGTGTTTCGTCATCTGACATGTATCCTAGTGCTGTAATGTAGTTTGTTAATGCGTCTACCCATACATATATTACATGTTTTGGATCTTTTAAAACTTTTATTCCCCAGTCAAATGATGTTCTTGTTACACATAAATCCTCTAGTCCTGGGTTAATAAAGTTGTTTATCATTTCTTGTTTTCTGTATTCTGGTTTGATGAAGTCTGGATGTTCATCATAGTATTTTAAAAGTCTGTCTGTGTATTTTTTCATGTTAAAGAAATATGCTTCTTCTTTCATTGGTACTACTTCTCTACCACAGTCTGGGCATTTTCCATCAACTAATTGTGTTTGTGTGAAAAATGTTTCACATGGTATACAGTAAAGCCCTTCATATTCACCTTTGTAGATGTCTCCTTGTTCCATGAATTTGTCAAATATTTTTTGAACTGTTTTTTCATGTCTTTCGTCTGTTGTTCTTATAAAGTCATCATATTGTATATCCATTTTTGCCCATAGTTCTTTTGCCATTTTGGCCATTTTGTCTACGTATTGTTGTGGTGTTTCTCCTTCTTCTTTTGCTTTTATTTCTATTTTTTGTCCATGTTCATCTGTTCCTGTTAACATGAAACATTCTTTTCCTTTTAATTTATTATATCTTTTTAGTGTGTCTGCTACTACTGTTGAGTATGCTGTTCCTATGTGGAATTTTCCGCTTGGATAGTATATTGGTGTTGTTACATAAAATGTTTCTTTCATTTAACCTCTTCCTTCCTTTTTTAGGGTGTGTTGTTTGAAATTTGTGTTTTTGACTTTTCCCTTTTTCTCTTATTTTTTCCTACTTATGTTATCACATTTTTAGTGGTTTGTCTAGATTTTTTGAGACATTTAGGATAGTCTTAATCTGTAAATTGTAATCCGAATTACTTTTGTCTATTAATCTTTTTATTTTTAAATATTTATAGCCATGCAATTGTCTTATTAATTGCATGGCTATATATTAATATAATTTTATGTTGATTTCTAAAAAAGTTTTCAACAAGTTTTGAGATTCACATGATAAAATAGGCTATTTTATGGGTTTATTCTCTTTTAAATATGGATATCCTTCATTTAGATTATTATTTTGTTCATAAGCATCCCCTAAAGTTTGTGCTAAACTTTTTAATTCTTCTGCTGTTTTTCCTATTATTGAATCTGATAGTCCCGTAGTTTCTTCATAACCTACTCCTTTAATGCCACTTGTATTCAAATAATAACAATTTTTACATTGAGATGTTTTTTGCATTGTTCCAAATAATGTTCCATAATTTTTAGAAGAACTATTATATATTATTTTTCCAATAGAATATGAATTTTCTATATAATTTTCTAAAGTTCCACATAGTCCTCCAAAATTATTTTTGCCATTGATTTCTCCAAAATTATAACAACTATATATTTTAGAATCATTTTTTACTACATCTCCACTAATTCCACCAACTACATTTTCTCCAATAATTTTTCCTTTATTAAAACAATATTCTACACTAGAATTTGTACTTATTCTACCTGTAATTCCTCCAACATATTGGAATCCATTAACAATTCCATAATTATAACATTTGCTAACTTTAATATTATCAAAAACATTTTGGTCTGTTGCAAGAGATATAGCTCCGCAAATTCCTCCAATATATCTTCCGTCTAAATTGTCTTGTATATTATAATTTGACTTTATCTCTGCAATATTTCCACACTCTTCAATATTTCCAGTATTAAAACCACATATCCCCCCTAGAAATGCCTCTCCTGTTGCTGAAATATTTTCTGTTCTTGTTTCTTCTATTTTTCCTTCATTATAGCATTTTTTTATATTATAATAGTTTAGGCCAGTTATTCCTCCTATCATTTTATAAACTCCATTTACTTCAGCTTTATTTGTGCAATTAATTATTTCTGAATATTTATAATTACATCCAACTATTCCACCTATTTGTCCATTTTGCTCTTTATTATAATCTTCATTTATTTGTCCATAATTGGTACAATTAGATACTGAAACAATATTATCTTGTTTTCCCTCTGAGTCTCCTGCTATGCCTCCTACTTGACAATTTCCAGTTATTTTTCCATAATTAGTGCAATTAGATATGCTTCCTCCTAAGTTATAACCACATATACCACCACATAATTTTTTCTTTGACATTACTTCACTTTTATTAATACAATTTATTAATTGTGCATGTGAATTGTTATATCCACAAATTCCTCCTATAAGCGTTCCATATGTGTTTCCAGTTCCAATTATTTTTGCATTTTGTGAAGTACAATTTGAAATTATCCCATAATTTCTTCCTGCTATAGAACCTATACTTCTAAAACCTTCTATATATGCATTATCAATAATTATATTTTTTACATTTCCTTGTGCTTTTATATTTGATATTAATCCTACTTCACTATTTTCTGTTTTTATATATAAATTTTTTATATTGTATCCATTTCCATCAAGAGTTCCATTAAAATTTGCTATTGGTTCAAAACTTTCGCCTTCTTGTAATTGTCCATTTTCTTTATTAAAAATAGTTCCAAAATCAATATCATTTATAATATATATTATTTTATTAGAAAAATCTTCCCCATTTTTAGATTGGTTTGATAATTCTTTTAGTCCCTTATAATTGGTTATAAAAATTAAATTTTTATCGCTATTAATTATTCCTTGTTCACTCTGTTCTTTTGTTATTGTTCCATTTTCTATTAATACATCATTTATAGATTTATTATTAGAAGACATTTCTATTTCTAATTTTGCTAGTTCGATTTTTTCTTCTAGCTGGCTAGTTTTATATTTAGTCGCTGCTTCATTTGCTTTGCTAAATATCCCCTTATTTGTCAAATTTGATAATGTTATTCCTGATAATACTAATAAAATAATGATTGTTACTATAAGTGCTATTAATGTTATGCCTTTTTTTTCTTTCGACTTTTGTACTTTCATCTTTTTTCTCCCCCTCTAAAGATATATTTGGTTAATTTTGCTTATGTGTATTGTTAATACACACTATAACATAAAACTTATTATAAAATCAATAGATAAATAAATATTTTTTATTTTGGAGGTCTTATAAATGAAAAAATTTAATGATTACAGAAATATAATTGGTCCTTTAGTTAAAGAACATAGAGAACAAAAAAAATATACTAAAACTGAACTTTCTCACAAATTAGAATTACTAGGAATTGAACTTGACAGATTTGAACTTTATAAAATTGAAACTGCTAAAAAAAGTGTAAAAGATTTTGAACTAATTGCTTTATGTATAATTTTAGACATTAATATAAATGAATTAAAAGATCAATTTGAAAAAACTATTTAAAATATCACTAGATATATTTATTCTAGTGATATTTTTAAATTTAATTCTATTATTTCTCTTGTAGCCTACATTTTGTTATGATATAATCTATAAAAATTAAAATACTTTCAAGATGGCTTATTAGTTATAAAGGAATCTAAATTTTTTATAACTATGTATGCCAGTGAGCAAAGCGAGAAAGGAATGAAATTTTAAATGAAAAACTTTTTCATAATTTTAGCAATGAAAATATTAAACCTAATACTAAAAATATGTCATAAAAATGGTGGAAACTTTCTAGGAAAAATTGCATTTGACTGGAATCCAGAAATTTTCAAATACTTTAAAGTCAACTGCCCTGTAATTGCAATATCTGCAACAAATGGAAAAACAATGACAAATAATTGCATAGGTTACACTTTAAAAACTGCTGGCAACAAGGTTGTAAGTAATGTTGAAGGAAATAACATGGAAACAGGTATCCTTTCAACTATATTAAAAAATTGTACATTAACTGGAAAAATCAAGGCTGATTACTTAGTTTTTGAAGTTGATGAAAGTTACATCCCTGTTGTTTTTAAAGATTTTAGATTAGATACATTAGTAATTCTAAACTTCTTCCGTGACCAATTAGATAGAAATGGTGAAGTTGAATCTTTAATTTTAAGAATAAATGAATTTTTAAAAACTTATACTGGAAATTTGATTTTAAACAATGATGATCCAAATGTTGCAAGACTTGGACAAGCAAATCCTTCAAACAGCAATATATATTATTTTAGTGTTGACAAATATAAATTTGCAACAGAAAAAATAAAAGAAGCTGGCGAAGGTAAATTCTGTCCATTCTGTAAAACAAGATTAGAATATGAATATTATCAATATTCACATGTCGGAAAATTCAAATGTCCAAATTGTAATTTTGGTGATAATGAAATTTACAAATTGGCAACAAATGTTGATTTAAAAAATAGATGTTTTGATATTGATGGTAATACTTACAAAATTAACGGAAATAGTATTTACTTAATTTACAATTACACTGCTGTTTATACTGTTTGTAGTTTGTATGATATTTCAAATGATGTTGTAAAAAAGGCTTTTTCAACTTTTGCTTTAAATAATGGCCGTTTGGAGGAAATTGCAATACATGGTGTTCCTACTATAATTAATTTGGCCAAAAATCCTACTGGAAGTAATGTTAGTTTGCGTATTTTAAATGAAGATGATTCACAAAAAGAGTTGCTTTTTGTTTTAAATGATAATATTGCTGATGGTTTTGATGTTTCTTGGATTTGGGATATTAATTTTAATAATTTGAATAATGTTTCTAGAATTGTTACCTCTGGAACTCGTGCTTATGATATTGCTATTAGAATTAAAACTAGTGGCTTCCCTGCTGAAAAAATTGAACCTTATTTCAATCTGGAAGATGCTGTCAAGGCTCTATACAAAACTGATGTTAAAAAATATGTTATTGCTAATTATACTTCTTTGCAACCTACTAGACATGAGTTGAAAAAATTTGATGAAATGAATAAAAATAATAATGTAGCTGATACTAATACTAATACAAATGATATTTTTAAGGTTAAAAATCCTAAAGTTGATACAAAAGAAATTTCTCAAAACATTGAAGATTTACATTCACAATATAATGAAGAAAAATCAATAAAAATTTTATATTTATATCCTGATATGCTAGAGTTATATGGAGATTACGGAAATATACAAGTTTTAAAATATAGAATCGAATCTCGTGGATATAAAGCAATTATTGATAGATATTCTATTGGTGATACTGCTCCAAACTTTAACGATTATGATATAGTTTTTGCTGGTGGCGGTGCTGACAATGAGCAAAGCATTTTAGCTGAAGATTTGGTTAAATATAGAGAAAATATAAAAAATGCTGTTAATAATGGTGTATTCTTCTTACTTATCTGTGGTGCTTATCAATTATTTGGCAAATACTACAAAGGTGTTGAAGGTAACATTATACCAGGTCTTGAGGTCTTTGATTATTACACTGTTGCTAACCCTGATAGAAAGAAAAGATGTATTGGAAATATTGTTATAGAGGCTAATTTAGGTCAAGATAATAATATTTTAAATGATACTAATTTTAATACTAATACAAATAATTCTGATAAGTTTGAAAATTTAAGTTTAAAAACAAAAGTTATTGGTTTTGAAAACCATGGTGGTCAAACTTTTGATATTTCTAATTCTTTTGGAAATGTTTTATTTGGAAATGGTAATAAATTTGGTGATTCTGAAGAAGGATTTTTTGAAAATAATGTTATTGCAACATATTTGCATGGTCCTCTTCTTTCTAAGAATCCTGTACTTTGTGATTATATTATAAAGTATTGCTTAGATAGAAAGTATAATGAAAATATTGCTTTAGATCCTTTGAATGATGAGTTTGAAAATTTGTGCAGAGAGCAATTATTAAATAGATTTTTAAGCAAAAATTAGTTAAAAATGTTCAAAAAATGTCCAAAAGGGACGGTTCCTTTTGGACATTTTGGACATTATATGTATTGTTCTTCTTTAACAACTCTCCCATTTTTTAAGCTCTCTTTAACATCTAATATTCTTTGATTAGAAGAACCTCTAAACTGAAGTTTTAAATCCTTTTTATCTTCTTCAAACTTACCATCAACGATAACATCAATATACTTTAATAATTCTCTTGTTGTTTCACTTTTGGAAGCCATCTTCCCCATAACATCTTTTTCAAAATCAAAACCAGTATAGCACCAAATATTTTTATTTGGAAACTTTTCTTTTACTTCTTTGACTAACGGTAATAATCCTTCTTGATTTTTAGGTTCCAGTGGTTCTCCTCCTAAAAGTGAAAGTCCTTCTATATAGTCATGATCCATATATTCAATTATTTTTTGTTCCTCTTTTTCTGTGAATTTATTACCATAATTAAAATCCCATGCGCATTGATTAAAACATCCTTTGCAATGGTGATTACATCCGCTTACAAATAGTGAAACTCTAACACCTTCACCATTTGCAACATCTATTTTCTTTATATCTGCATAATTCACCTTTTTCCTCCCTTTTTTTACATATGTAGCACCCTTTGTTTAATTTCTTTAGTTTTACCTGCATTCCAGAAATTTTCTCCAAGATATCCACAAGTACGTCTTACTACATTCATCTTGCTATGGTCTTTATTTCCACAATTTGGACACTCCCATTCATTATTATCATTTATAATAATTTCACCATCAAATCCACAAACTTGGCAATAATCTGATTTTGTATTAAATTCTGCATATTGAATATTATCATAAATAAATTTAACAGCAGTTTCTAAAGCAATTATATTGTGTTGCATATTTGGTATTTCGACATATGATATTGCACCACCTGATGATATTTTTTGAAATTCACTTTCAAATGATAATTTTTCAAATGCATCTATTTTTTCTCTTACATCTACATGATATGAATTTGTATAATATCCTTTGTCTGTTACATCTTTGATTGTTCCAAATTTTTCTTTATCAATTCTAGCAAATTTGTAACATAAACTTTCTGCTGGTGTTCCATATAATGCAAATCCAATATTTGTTTCTTTTTTCCATTTATCGGTTGTTTCACGTAAATGTTTCATGACTTTTAATGCAAATCCATGTCCTTCTGGTGTTGTATGTGATATACCTTTCATTAATTTTGTCATTTCATATATTCCGATATATCCTAGTGACATTGTTGAATATCCGCCATATAACAGTTTGTCTATTTTTTCGCCTTTTTCTAATCTTGCTATTGCTCCATATTGCCAATGAATAGGACTTATATCTGATGTTGTTCCTAGTAATGCATAATGCCTACACATTAATGCTTCTTTGCATAGTTCAAGTCTTTCATCTAATAATTTCCAAAATTTATCTTCATCACCGTCTGCTATTATTGCTATTTGTGGCAAATTTATGCTTACTACACCTTGATTAAATCTCCCTTCAAATTTGTAATTTTCATTTTCATCTTTCCAAGGTGATAAAAAGCTTCTGCATCCCATTGGGCTAAATACATTTCCTTCATAGTTTTCACGCATTTTCTTTGCTGATATGTAGTCTGGATACATTCTTTTTGCTGAACATTTTACAGCTAATCTTGTTAAATAATCATATTTTCCACCTTTTAAGCAATTGTTTTCGTCTAGAACATATACTAATTTTGGAAAGGCTGGTGTTACATATACTCCAACATCATTTTTTACACCTTGTATTCTTTGTTTTAAAATTTCTTCAATTATCATGGCATTTTCTTTTATGTATGGATCTTTTTCATCTAAGTGTAAAAATAATGTTACAAATGGAGTTTGTCCGTTTGTTGTCATTAAAGTATTTATCTGATATTGAATTGTTTGAACTCCTGACTCTAGCTCATGTCTTACTCTTGCATCAACTAATTCTTCTATTGTACTTCCTGATAATTTTCCTTTATATTTTTCTTCGATTTGCTTTTTATATTTATTGTAACTTTTTCTTAGATATTTTCCTAAATGTTTTATATCAACTGATTGTCCACCATATTGGTTACTTGCAACTGCTGCAATTATTTGTGTCATTACTATACATGCTACTTGAAAGCTTTTTGGACTTTCTATTAATTTGCCGTTCATTACTGTTCCATTGTCTAACATATCTCCTATATTTATTAAGCAGCAATTAAATATTGGTTGAACAAAATAATCTGCATCATGAAAATGTAATATTCCTTCTTGATGTGCTTTTACTATCTTTTCTGGTAATAATAGTCTATTTGTTAAATCTCTTGAAACTTCTCCTGCTATATAATCTCTTTGAGTTGATGCAAGCATTGTATTTTTATTTGAATTTTCTTCTGCTAATTCTTTGTTTTCATTTCTTATTAATCCTAAAATTGATTCATCTGTTGTGTTTGATTTTCTTACTAATGCTCTGTTGTAACGATAAACTATATATTCTTTTGCAAGTTTGTATTTTCCAATTTCCATTAATTTTTCTTCTATTATATCCTGAACATCTTCAACTAAAATTCTTCTTTTTCCTAAGCTTTCTATATAATCTATTATCTCTTTTATCTCTTTTTGTGTTGCTTTTTCTTTTCCTGTTACATCTCTATTGGCTTTTTCTATTGCTACTTCTATTTTTTGCCTATCATAATCTACTATTCTTCCATCTCTTTTTATTATTTTCATTTTTTTATTCCTTTCACTTTATTTTGCTTAATTAGTGTCATTTAAAATTTTCCAAAATTCTACTTTTTATGTGTTTATTATATATCAATATTTTTCTTTTTCTGTTGCATATACAACAATTTTTGAAATATTTTTTTGATATAGTTGTTTTCAATAGTTTTATAATTATTACATTTTTGTTACATATTTTTTGTTGCAATTGCAACTTTTTTATTGTATAATAATCATCAATGAAGTAATAAATTTTAACTTTATGTGATATATTGAGGTGAATATAATGGTGACTATCAACAGCACAGACAATTTTTTAAAGGATTTTGCATCTACTTGTAAAAATGTTCAGAAAAAATCTTTTAAAAAGAATCAGACTATAACAACATATATACAAAAGAGAAATCAAATTTGCATTATTTTAAGTGGTGAAGCAGATTTAGTTAGATATGATATGAATGGTGATAAAACTATTATTGAACATTTTACTAAAAATGATATTTTTGGTGAGGCTTTGTATATTGTTACTACTAATAATGAACTTTCTGTTGAAGCAAAAAAAGGTTGTGAAGTTTTGTTTTTTAACTATAATAATATTCATCAAAAATGTAGAAATAATTGTAAGTTCCATCAGACTTTATCTGAAAACTTTTCTAATTTGATCTTAAATAAAGTTATGGATTTGAATACTAGAGTTGAAATTTTAACAAAACGTTCTATTAGAGAAAAACTTCGTGGTTATTTTAATATTTTATCTACTAGAAATTTAAGTAAGACTTTCTCTCTTCCTTTTTCTTTAACTGATTTAGCAGATTACTTAAGTGTTGATAGAAGTGCCATGATGCGAGAAATTAAAGCTTTGAAAGATGAAGGATTTATTAAAAAAAATGGAAATAAAATCACTCTTTTATACTAAGAATACTTAGATATAGTAAAAAGGCTATAGTTGTAAACTTTTTTTGCAACTATAACCTTTTTTACTTTTTTGTTATAAATAACTTTACTCAAAGAAATCTTTTTTTGTTATTTCTTCTATATTTCTTTCTACTTGTTCCCCTGTTTTCATATTTTTAATTTTTACAATTCCTGTATTTACTTCATCTTCGCCCACTACTATAACATAAGGTATTTCAAGTTTATCTGCATATTTCATTTTGGCTTTAAGTTTTTTGTCATTTAAGAATATTTCTGTATTAATTCCATTGTTTCTTAAATTACTAGCTAGTTTTATAGGCATTTTCATATCTTCAACCATTGGAACTATTAAAACTTCTGCAACTGATTTTTTATCTGCTTTTATTAGTTTTAATTCATTTAGTTTATAAAATAATCTTGTTAAACCAATTGATATTCCTACACCTGGTAATTTTTTGTCAGTATAATGTTCTGCTAGATTTTCATATCTACCTCCAGAACATACACTTCCTAATTCTCTATATTCATTTAAAAATGTTTCATATACTGTTCCTGTGTAATAATCTAGGCCTCTTGCAATTGTTAAATCAACTTTAAAATTACTGTCTGGAATTCCAAATAATCGTACATATTTAACAACTTGTGTTAGTTCTTCTAAACCTGTTTGGAATGCTTCATTTTCAATATTTAAGTCTTGTAGTTTTTGTAGTTTTTCATCTGTTGTTCCTTCTATTTCAATAAATTCAAGTATTTTATTAATTGAATCTGTTGGAACCTGGATTTTTTCTAATTCTTCTATTACAGTTTCTTTTCCTATTTTTTCTATTTTGTCAATTATTCTTAATATTTCAACTGCATTTTCTTTTTGATTTAAGCTTTCAAATAAACCATTAAATAATTTTCTATTATTTATTTTTATTGTAAAGTTATCAAATCCTAATTCTTTAAAAACATTGTATATAACACTTGGGAGTTCTGCATCATTTACTATGCTTAGTTCTCCGTCTCCTATTATGTCTATGTCACATTGATAAAATTCACGGAATCTTCCTTTTTGTGTTCTTTCTCCACGATATACTTTTCCAATTTGATATCTTCTAAATGGAAAACTTAAATTTCCATAATTTTTTGCCACATATTTTGCAAGTGGTACTGTTAAATCAAATCTCATTGATATGTCTGTATCGCCTTTTTCAAATCTGTATATTTGTTTTTCTGTTTCTCCACCAGCTTTTGCTAGCAATACTTCGGATAGTTCTAGTATTGGTGTGTCTAGTGGTAAAAATCCAAATTTTTGATATGTTTTTTCTATTTTTTGTTTTATTTGTTCAAATAATATTTGTTCATTTGGCATTAGCTCCATAAATCCTGCTAATGTTCTTGGTTCTGTTTTGATCATTTTTATTACATTCCTTCCAAAAGTATAAATCTTATTTAATAAAAATCCAATTTATATATATATTCAAATTTAAAATTTAGGGGAATAGCATTCTACTCCCCTATTTTGCACGGTTAGGTTTTTTAACTAAACTTATTTATTTTTCTGTTACTTTTATTTTTTCCATTTTCTTTCCTATCTCACTTGATAGAAAGACAATAAATCCTTGGTTTATGTCAAATTCTATTGACTCTACTTTCTTTCCGTACTTGAAAGTAGTTTCTGTCATTACAAGGATTTCATTTGTTTCCTCTAAGTAAATTATTTCACAAAGTGGTTCTCCAAAAAATCCTCTTATTGACAGTTGCTTACTCCGATACTCTAGGATATAATTATTATCCTTTAACTTTCCTAATACGCTTTCTCTTATATTAACATTAATCATTTTTCCTCCTGTCACCTAACCCCCGCAATATAATACAATTAGTATCTATAATAATAGTATAACACATTTTTTATAATTTTTCAATTAAAAACTTCTATATTTACCATTTTTTAGGCTTTAATTCAAGATAAATTGGCTTTTCATCTTTAAGCATTGTGGCTTTTCCGTGTCCTGGATAAATAAAAGTATCATCTGGTAAAACTAAAATTTTGTTAACTATTGAATTCATTATATCTTCTCTACTTGATGTTGGTAAATCTGTTCTTCCCCATGTTCCAGCAAAAATTGTATCACCGGAAAATAAACATTTTTCCTTTTCACAGTAAAGTGATGTACTTCCTGCTGTGTGTCCAGGTGTGTGTATTACTCTAAATTCTAGTTCACCTAAATGTATTAAATCATTATCATCTACTCTTGAATCCGCTTCTAGTTCTATTTCAGGTAATCCTATATATTCTGATAAATTTATATCTACATTGTTTAGCCCTTCGCTATCAATTCTATGTATTAAAATTTTTCCGCCACAACGCTTTTTTAACTCGTTTACTCCTGCTATGTGATCGCCATGGCAATGTGTTAGATAAATATATTTTAGTTTTCCTTTAAATACATTTTTTATTAAATTCTCTATTTTGTCTACATCTCCAGCAGGGTCAATACACATTATTTCTTTGCTTTCTTCCTCAAATATTACATAACAATTTGTTGGATCTCCGATCCATGTATCTATCTTTAGTTCTTTTAAAATCATAACTTTATCTCCTTACCTCATAGACACTGTCAACTTTTTTTATGTTTCTAATTACTTTATTTAGTTCTTCGATGTTTTCAACTTCAATATTTATGTCCATGATAGCTATTCTTTCTTTAGTTGTTTTTGTGCTAACTCCCATAAGATTTGCTTTTGTTTCTTTTATACTGTTCAAAATATCTACCAATAAACCTTTTCTGTCATTTGCTAAAGCTTCTATTGTTACATTATAGTTTTCTTTAGCTTCTTCATACCATTTTACGTCTATTATTCTGTTTTCTTCTGATAGTAAGTCTTTTACATTTACGCAGTCTTTTCTATGTACTGATACTCCTCTACCTTTTGTAATATATCCTATTATCTCGTCTCCTGGTAATGGATTACAACATTTTGAAAGTTTGACTAAGCAATTGTCTATTCCTTTTACTATAACCCCTGAGCTTGATGGTTTTTGTTTGTTTTCTTTTTGTTTTCTTAGTTCTTCCATTTTTTCTTCAATGTCTTCTTCTTGATGCTCTTTTCTATATTCTTGTAACATTTTTGCAATTACTTTTACTGCTGAATTTGCTCCAAATCCTACTGCGGCATACATGTCTTCTAGATTTTTATATTTATATCTATCAAGCATTGCATCTATATACTCTTGTTTGAATAAATCTGCATGTGTCATTCCAATTCTTTTGATTTCTTTTTCTATTAGCTCTTTTCCTTTTTCTATGTTTTCTGCTTTATGAGATTTTTTAAACCAACCGTTTATTTTGTTTTTAGCTTTTGTACTTTTTACAAATTTAAGCCAATCTCTGCTTGGTCCTTTTGAATTGTCTGATGTTATTATTTCTATAATGTCTCCACTTTTTAATGGTGTAATTATAGGCATCATTTTGCTGTTTATTTTACATCCTGTCATATGATTTCCTATTTCTTCGTGTATGCTATATGCAAAGTCTATTGGTGTTGCATTTCTTGGTAATATTTTTATTGCTCCTTTTGGTGTAAATACATAAACCTCATCTTCAAACAATTCTGTTTTTAGTGTTGCCAAGAATTCTTGTGGATCTTGCATATCTTTTTGCCATTCTAGAGATTCTCTAAGCCATGCTAGTTTGTCTTCTTCTACTTTTACTGCTTGTTTTTTTCCAAAATAGCTTGCTTCTTTATATGCCCAGTGCGCTGCTATACCATATTCTGCTACTCTATGCATATCCCATGTTCGAATTTGAACTTCAAATGGTGTTCCTTTGTCTCCTAACAATGTTGTATGTATAGATTGATACATATTTGGTTTTGGTACTGCTATATAATCTTTAAATCTTCCTGGCATCGGACTATACATTTCATGTACAACTCCAAGTGCTGCATAGCAGTCTTTTATTGAATTAACTAATATACGTAATGCAAATAAATCATATATTTGGTCTAGTGTTTTGTTATCTCTTTTCATTTTTCTGTATATACTATATAAATGTTTTGCACGTCCTGTTACTTCTGCATCAATATGTTGTTTTTTTAGTTGAACTCGTATGTCTGCCATTATTTTTTCTATAAATTTTAATCTTTCTTCTCTTTTCTTATTTATCCCTTCAACTAATTCATGGTATTCTTCTGGATATAGATATTTAAATGATAAATCTTCTAGCTCCCACTTCATTGAATATAGACCTAAACGGTTTGCAAGTGGTGCATATATTTCCATCGTTTCTTTTGCATTTGCAATTTGTCTATCTCTTTTTAGATATTTTAGTGTTCTCATATTATGAAGTCTATCTGCTATTTTTAGTATTATAACTCTAATATCTTTTCCCATTGCTAAAAACATTTTTCTATAATCTTCAACTTGTTGCTCTTCAACTGTTGAAAATTGTATTGTTTCTAGCTTTGTTACACCTGCTACCATATCTGCTATTTCATCACTAAATTCTCTTCTTAAATCTGCATCTGTTGCATCTGTATCTTCTACAACATCATGTAAAAGTGCTGCACATATTGTCGCCTCATCTAAGCCTAATTCAGCTAATATATATGCTACATTTAGTGGATGTATTATGTATGGTTCTCCTGAGCGCCTTTTTTGATCTCCATGGTGCTCTACTGCATAGTTATATGCTTTCATTATTAATTTTGTGTCTACTCTTCTACTTGTTTCTTTCTTTTTTGAAATTACATCTTGAATTTTTATTTCTTTGTTATTTTCTTGCATCTTGTTCACCCCTCTTTTGTCAAAAGGGCCGCCCCTTTTTGACAGAATTTTCAATATTAGCTGTCAAAAAAGCCCGTCCCTTTTGACAACTTTTTATATTGACTTCATTACATCTTTAAGATTAATTTGTAAATTATCAACTCCATTAAAACTATTAATTTCCAAAGTTCCAACAACATCTATTTTATCTCCAATTCTATATTCATCAGCTAAATATCCTAAATTGAATCCTATTGCATTAACTACAGAGTTTCCATCTTTTAAAGTCATTTTTATGTGTTTTCCTTCTGATAAACTTCTTATTGAATATATTTTTAAATTTTTAAATGCAAATATTGGCATTTTATTGCCTTCTCCAAATGGTTCTAATTGTTTTAAGCTTTCTACTGTTTCTCTGCTTACATCACTTAAATTAATTTTTGAATCTATATTTATAATTGGTATTATCTCATCTATTTTTGCATCTTTAGCTATCTTTTCAAATTCTTTTGCAAAATCATTAAATTTGTCTTTTTTTATTGTTATTCCTATTGCCATGCTATGTCCACCAAATCTTTCGATTGTATCTTGGCACTTCATTAATGCTTCATGCAAGTCAAATCCTGGTATACTTCTACCTGACCCTTTTGCCAAATCATCTTCATAACATAATAATATACTTGGTTTAAAGTATAAATCTGTTATTTTCGAAGATACTATTCCTATTACTCCATGGTGCCAGTTTTCTCCACCTACTACTATTGCACAATTTTTGTATAATTTGTTTTTCTCTATTTGATTTAGTGCATCTTCATAAATTGCTTTTTCTTTTTCTTGTCTCATTTTATTATAATCGTTTAATTTTTTGGTTAATTCATTTACTTCGTAAATGTCTTTTGATAAAAATAGTTTTAAAGCTTCATCTGCATGTCCCATTCTTCCACATGCATTTATTCTTGGAGCAACTCCAAAAGATATTGTTGTTGAATCAAGATTTTTATATCCTGATGACATTATTAATGATTTTAATCCCATATTTTTTGTTTGTGCTACTAACAATAGTCCTAATTTTGTTATAACTCTATTTTCATCTACTAATGGAACTATGTCTGATATTGTTCCTACACATACAATATCTAAGTATTTTAAATATTCTTTTTCATCTAATCCTATTTTTTTTCCGTAATGCCTGTATTAATTTAAAAACAACTCCTACTCCTGCTAAATCTCGACATGGATATTGATTGTCTTTTCTTTTGGCATCTACTACTGCAAGTGCTTTCGGTAGTTCTTCTCCTACTTCATGATGGTCTGTTACTATTGTCTCTATTCCTAATGAATTTGCATACTCTATTTCTTCTATTCCAGAGATTCCTGTATCTACTGTTATCATTAATGTATATTTTTCTTTTACTATGTAGTCTATTGCTGGTTTGTTTAATCCGTATCCTTCTTCTAATCTATTTGGAATATATGAATCTACATGTAATCCTCTGTCTTCTAAAAAACTTTTTAATACTGTTATACTTGTTATTCCGTCAACATCATAATCTCCATATATTATTGTTTTTTCTTTGTTTTCTATTGCTTTTAGTATTCTTTCTACTGCTATGTTCATGTCTGGCATTAAAAACGGGTCATGAAAGTTTTGTCTTGTTGGATGTAAGAATACTTCTATATTTTTTTCTTGTATTTTTCTGTTTATTATTATTGATGCAAGTAGTTTGTTTATGTTATATTTTTCTGCTATTCTATTGGTCTCTTCTACGTTTGCTTCATATATCTGCCATTTTTTGTTCATACCTTTCTCCTTTTTTTTACTTTTCGTATATTGTATAACATTTTGGGCTTTTTTTAAAGTGTTTTTAGTAAATTTATGTTAAGAATTATAACAACTATAAAATAAGAAGGATTGCTATATTGTCAATCCTTCTTTCTTTATTTTTATTCAATTAAATTTGTTTTGCAAATAGTATTGTTCTTTGATCATTACTTGCATCTGTACATGTTGATAATGTTATTTCAGCAACTCCATTTGTATCTCTTGTGTAGAAAGATGTATCTGTTGAAGATGCTTCAAATTTGTTATAAACTTCATATGTTAAAGTTGTTCCTCTAAAATCTTTAATATATATTTTGGCTCCGTTTGATAATTTTTTCAAATTAGAGAAAAACATTCCATTTCTATAATTATGTCCAATTATTACTGTATTTCCAACTTGATTTATATTATCTCCGTTTGGATATAACGCAATTAATCCTGTTTCCAATGCTTTTGTTGTTATTTCTTCGAATATTGGATATTCTAGGTTTATTGCTGGTATTTTCATAGTACCTACAACTGTGTAACCTTTATATTTCTTTTTACCTGTACTTCCACTTGTTGAAGAATCTGTTATTGGTACTTCATTTGTTGAATCTAATGCAACATTTTCTTGTGAATTGTTTGTATTATCTTCTTCACTTGTTGTAATATTTCCTTGATAGTCTTCAACAAAATCTGAAGCTTGTTTTGTCGAACTGAATTTGTTTATATAATCATAAGCTAAAAATCCTAATAATATTACTATTGCCACAATTACTATTACTAGTATAATTGTTAATACTTTACTATATTTACTCTCAAACATAATTTTTACCTCCGTACATTAACTCTGATTATATTATAACATATAAAATTTATATTTACAATTTTTTTCTAATTTTTTCTGATTTTTATTGTATATTAAATTCATACTAATATAGATTTTTATACAATTTTGTCTCCAAACTTTGCTCCTGCTAATATGTGAAAATGTAAGTGCATTACTTCTTGTCCTGCATCTTTTCCACAGTTTACTATAACTCTATATCCGCTTTCTTTAAATCCTTTTTCTTCAGCAATTTTGTTTATTACTCCATATATTCTCCCTACAATTGCTTCATCTTCTTTTTCCATATGTGCTAATGATGTAATATGTTTTTTGGGAATTACTAATATGTGAATTGGTGCTGCTGGATTTATATCATTAAATGCTAATATTTCTTCATCTTCATATACTTTTGTTGATGGTATTTCACCTTTTATTATTTTACAAAATAAACAATCTTCCATTTTTATCTTTCCTTTCCTGAAGGGGATTTAGGGACGTTCCTTAAATTCCCTTCTAACCGGGATAAAGGGACAGTCCTTTTTAAAATTAAAACTGTTCATAGCCTAAAGGATTGTCCCATATTCCCTTGAAAAAGGGATTTTAAGGAACGTCCCTAAATCCCTTTTTCTAATATTGCTTTTATTCTTCTAACGCCTGCTGAACTTGCTTCTTCTTTTTTGATTTTGAATTTTCCAAGTTCGCTTGTATTTTTTACATGAGGTCCACCGCAAAGTTCTTTTGATACGTCTCCTATTGTATAAACAGTTACAACATCTGGATATTTTTCAATAAACATACATTCTGCTCCTGATTTAACAGCATCTTCTTTTTTCATTTCTTCTACTGTTACAGGTAATGCTTCTTGAATCCATTTATTTACTAGGTCTTCTGTTTTTTGTTTTTCTTCGTCTGTCATTTTGTGGTCACAGTTAAAGTCAAATCTCATTCTATCTACTGTGATGTTTGATCCTCTTTGATGTGTTTCTGGCCCTAAAACTACTTTAAGTGCTGCATTTAAAAGGTGTGTTGCTGTATGGTACGCTATTGTTGTCTCGTTTTGTTCTGCTAGTCCACCTTTAAATTTTTGCTCTGAACCCATTCTTGATTTTTCTTGATGAGCTTTAAATAATTCATCAAATTCTTTCATATCAACTGTCATGTTGTTTTCTTGTGCTAGTTCACTTGTAACTTCTGGTGGAAATCCGTATGTGTCATACAATTTGAATACTACTTTTCCGTCAATTTTATTCTTTCCTTGTTCTTTAGCTTTATTCATTTCTTTTTCAAATTCTTTTTCACCATGTGCTAATGTTTTTACAAATTTATTTTTCTCTTCAATTATTACATTTTTTATTAATTCTGCATTCTTAGCCAAATCTGGATACATTTCTTTTAAGTTTTCCACATTTATATCTACTAGAGTTGATATTTCATCAAGGTTGATTTGTAGTTTGTTCATATGTCTTACCATTCTACGAATTAATCTTCTTAAAATATATCCTCTATCTACATTGCTAGGTCTTCCACCATCACTTATTATCATCATGCTTGAACGTAAGTGTTCTGCTATAATTCTTCTACTTTCTATGTTATCTATTTTTTGTAATTCTAATAACTTGTCCATTACTGGTTTGAATAATTCTGTATCAAATGGTGTTTCTTTTCCTTGTAATAGCATTGCCATTCTTTCTAGACCTAATCCTGTATCAACATTTCTTTGTGCTAATTTTGAATATTTTCCGTCTTTACTTTTGAAATATTCCATAAATACATTGTTCCATATTTCAACATATTTACCACAATCGCAACTTGGTTGGCAATCTGGTCCGCATGCTGGTTTTCCTGTGTCATAGAACATTTCTGTGTCTGGTCCACATGGTCCTTCTTCTCCTGCTATCCACCAGTTATCATCTTTTCCATAATAATAGATGTGTCCATCTAATATTCCTGCTTTTTTCCAGCATTCTGCTGCAACTTCATCTCTTGGGCAGTCTTCATCTCCTGCAAATACTGTTACAGATAGTTTTTCTACTGGTATTTGTAGTTCTTTTGTTAAAAAATCAAAACTCATTTGGATTGATTCTTCTTTAAAGTAGTCTCCTAATGACCAGTTTCCTAACATTTCAAAATATGTTAAGTGTCTATTGTCTCCTACTTCTTCTATGTCATTTGTTCTTAAACATTTTTGATAGTCTGTAAGTCTTGTTCCTGATGGATGCTTTTCTCCTAGTAAGTATGGTACTAGTGGCTGCATTCCTGCCGTTGTAAATAGTACTGATGGGTCATTTTCTGGTATTAGTGATGCTGATGGTATTACAGCGTGTCCATGTTCTTTAAAAAAGTTTAGGTATTTATTTCTTATTTCTATTGCTTTCATTTATTTTCCTTCTTTCTTTTGGTCTTTTTGATTTTATGTTTTAAATTATACTTCAAAAAAGCTAAAATTGCAAGGTTTACACGGCAACATTTTATTTGATATTTTAATTTATACTATTATAAATTCATGTAATTTGCTTCGTTGATATAATTCTTTATTTTTTCTTCAAATGTGTTGCCTTCTATATAATCTAGTGCATATTCCATTACTGCACTTATATTGTTGTTCTGTCTTTTTATTTTTTCTATTATTTGAGTAGTTATCTCTTTATCTTTTTTATTTTTTGTTAATGGATAATGATCTTGTTGTTCTATATGTGTATGAATATGTATATTGTTTATTCTTTCTATTAAAATATTTTGTTCTATTTTTGCTTCTTTTTTATCTACTAATTCATGTCCTATATCATATGTAAACTTTAATTTTTGATTTTGATTTAGAATGTCTGTTATGTCTTCTTTTTTCAGTCTTTTTACTTCTTTTATATCATTAAGATTTTCTATGCTTAATTCTATATTTTTTTCATAATTTTTCTGTTTAATATACTTTAATAACTCTTTTACATATTTATTTGTTCTTTCTTTACTTTTTAAGATGTTTTCTGCATTTATTGGGTGAAATACTATATTTGTTTTTTGTGTTGTTATTTTTGACATTTCTACAGTATAATCTAAATATTTTTGGTATTGTTCTATATTTTCTAATGTTGGTGCATGTAGATTTAAAATATAGTTATATTTTTTTAATTTTTTTGCAAATTCTAATAGATATTTTTGTTCTTCCTGTTTTGATACGGCTATTTCAAATCCTTGTATTAGTCTGTTTTTGTTGTATTTGTTGATTATCTCTATTAGTTTTTGTGGTTCTTGTTTAAAAAATTTGTAGTTTATACTTAATAATTTATTCAATTTTTTCCTCTTTTCTTTCATTCTTAATATACTATAAAAAGCCGAATTTTGCAATATTCTAAATTGCTATATTCAGCTTTATTTATGTTATTATTTTTATAATGCATTATGATATGCTACTGCTTTATTATAATTATCTTTTACCTCTTCTGCACTTAATCCTCTGTTATATAATTTTATAGAATATGCATTCATTTTTGAGTAGTGCCAACAACCATTATTATCCATTGATGATCTTCCAATACAAAAATATTTTAATTTTTGCAAGTCATCTTTCACAAAGTTGTTCCAGTATATATTATTAAAATTTCCTTCATATAGTTTTTCTCCATTTGCATATAAAGTATGTATGTAATTGTTTTGGGTACAGTTTAAAGTTATAGTAAAATATACTTCTTTATTACTTTGAATTTTTTCTGTTTCAGGATATATTATATTCCATGGTGCTTTAGGATGAGAATAATCTGACTTTAATGCATCTACTCCCATAATTCCTACTTTTGCATTCCAAAATATATTTTTTCCATAATTGTTGATTCCAAATCTTAATGATGCTTGTTCTTTTTCGTTTCCATTCCAATAACAAAATAAGCCTTTATATCCATTATTATCTACTACTTCATTTTTTTCATTATAAGAAGTCCCTCCATTATATGTTCCATAAAATTCAAATGTAAAACCATTTTGAGCCAAAATGTTTTTTTCTTCTTCATTATCGTACTTAATTTTTATATAATCATTAACTCCATCAAAATTAAAAGATTTTTTAGTAAGTCCACTATCCTTATTCCAATCAAAATTCATTAATTCTACATTACTTCCTAATTTTTCATTTATATTTTCTTTTGTTGCATTTTCAATAACAGAAGGGTCCAAATTAAAAATTAAACCATCTGTTGTTCCAACTGCTGTTTTATAAGATAAATCTGTAAATGTCCCATCTTCTAATTTTATCATCTCTTGACTTGAATTGTTTATTAACCAAGTCTCATTTGTCTTTGTATCACTTATTTTACTTCCTCTTGGTATATATGTCCAACCTGTTCCATATATCTTTTTAGAATCATTTATTACTATAATATGCCACTTTGAACCATTTTCTACATTTTTATCATATAATTGTTCTCCTATTTGATTTGTTGATGTTCCGTTTGTGCTTTTATTTATTTGAGCATAATATAACTCCATTTGAATTTTTTCTTTTTCTTCTGCTTCACTATATTTTTTTGTTGCTTCTTTTGCCTTTCCAAATAATCCTGTATTTGTTAGTGTTTGTATTGAAATTGTTGCCAAAATAAGCAAAATAATTACCGTTATTACTAAGGCTACGAGTGTTATTCCTTTCATTTCTTTTGTTTTTTTCATTTGTTTTTCCTCCTAAATTTAAGTTTTATTTATTGTATACCAACATTAATTTGAATGTTAGTGAGTGTTCACTAACTTTTTTATTTCTATTTGTTATACTTTAATTAAACTTTTATGGAGGCATTATTATGACTTTATCTCAAGCAATTATAGAAAGAATTATAGAGCTTCAAACTGATAGAAATATAACAACAAATAAATTAGCAACATTGTCTGGGCTTTCGCAAGCAACTGTAAGAGATATTACTTACGGTGTTAGTAAATCTCCTAAAATTAATAGCTTGTTGCATATATGTGAAGGTTTTAATATAACCTTAAAAGATTTTTTTGATAGCCCTTTATTTAATAATGTCACTGATGAAGATGAAGATATTTAAAAACGATAGGAAATGTATTTATTTTTTTCTATTGTTTTTTTATATTTTATACTTTATAATAAGTGTATGAAAAAATTGATTGTTAGTAAAAAATATGATGGAAAAAAATTGAATAAGTTTTTATTAGAAAATATGCCTAATTTAACATATGGACTTTTTTGTAATACATTAAGAAAAAAAGATATAAAAATCAATGAAAAACGTATAAATAAAGATACAACAGTACATGAAGGAGATGAAATTTTAGTATATATTGCTGATTCATTATTGGAAAGCAAAAATCAAGTTAAATTAGATGTTATATATGAAGATGATAATATTTTACTTATAAATAAACCTGTAAATATTGAGGTTACTGGTGAAAATTCTTTAACTTCATTGGTTCACAAGAATTACATAGATTCTAATTTTAAACCTATGCCTTGCCATAGACTTGATAGAAATACTACTGGTTTAGTTTTGTTTGCTAAAAATGAAATTGCCTTAAACATTCTTCTGGATAAATTTAAAAAGCATGAAATTGAAAAACATTATCTAGCTTTAGTATATGGCATACCAAATATTCAACATAAAAGGTGTGAAGCTTATTTGTTTAAGGATAATAAAAAATCTATGGTGTATATTTCTGATGTCCCTAAAAAGGGTTATGTTAAGATTATTACTTCTTTTTCTGTTTTGGAAAAACGTAAAGATAATACTTCTCTTTTGGATGTTGAAATTGAAACTGGTAAAACTCATCAAATTAGAGCTCATTTGGCTTATTTAGGTTTTCCTATTATTGGTGATGGTAAGTATGGAAAAAATGATATTAATAAGTCTTTTAAAAAGTCTCGTCAGATGCTTTGTAGTTATAAATTGAAGTTTAATTTTTCTTCTGATAGTGGTGTGTTGAATTATTTGAATGGCAGAGAATTTGTGTTTAAAAATTCTTTTTAAAGTTAAACTTTTTCAATAGAATTAATTGTAAAAAAACAGAATGTACCATCCTTAATGGATAGTACATTCTGTTTTTTGTTGGTCTTGCCATACACTTTTCCTTATTAATAATTATTAATGAATTTTTTTTATACCTTAGATAAGTGTTCGATAGCTTCGTCAATCGTATCAGCTACAAGATATAACTGGCGATCTTTAGAATCCGCAAATCCCTCATCATAAATTCGTTCTAACATATTTAACAGTTGTTCAAAAAAGCCATTTTCGTTTATTATTATAATTGGTACATTATGTTCGTGATTTCTTCTTGTTTCAATTGCGGTAAGTAATTCATCAATAGTTCCAATACCACCTGGTATAAAAATCATTACATCTGCTAAATCAATAAAAGCATTTTTTCTTTCATTTACAGTATCAAACATATATGCTTTACTGTATGAAAGAGGTTTTAAATCATCTACATATGCTTTCGCGATAGTAACAATGATTTTACTTTCTGGTGATTTAGATACAACTGAATAAATTTTTCCCATTAATCCCTCGTTACAACCACCAAAAACAAAATTGTGACCTTCTTTTACAATAAAATTGCCTATTTTTTCAGCTATTCTATTGTAATTTTCATTTTCAGTAGTCCTTGATGAACAGCCTACAAAAATATTCATAATATGCCTAACTCCTTTCGCTAAATAATTATTTAATTGGTTACTTTTGCACATTTATGGATTCTCCATTTCCTATCTTTATTATACTCAAAACTTTTAAAATGTCAAACTAAATACAAAAATATATGATAAGATACTGATGAGATAAATATATCTTAAATTTTAATAATGCTTTATAAATTTTTATAGCGTGGAGCCATTACGAAACAGGTATGCGAAAAAATGCCTACTTTGTTTCAAGCTCTCTTATATAACTCGATTTATTGTATTTACTTTAACATATTTTTTATAAATTATCAATACATAAATTATTTAAAATTCTTGATAATAAAAATCGTTATTAAATACAAATTCATCTTTTATAATTGTGTTACATGTACTAACAATTTTCTTCATGAATTTTATAGAAGAAAGAAAATAACTTGTATCTAATACAATAGTATCTCCTATTTTTCCTCTTGCAGCTGTACCTGCTTTTTCAATATATGTTTCATTTATTGTTCCTAAATTATGTACGATTAGGTCTCTTGTAGCTTTTATTTCATACCATATATTCCATTTTTCATCAGATATATCTATACTTAATGCTTTTCTAAAATATTCAGCTTGACATCTTGGATTTGCATACATTATTGAAATAATTCTGTCTTCTATAATAAGATCAATTATAGTTTCTTTATTATTTGCTAATACTATGTTTTCTATGTCATATTTACTTTTAAAATTAATATCTTTTACTGTTACCAATAAACGCCTATTATCTTTTTTTAATATTAGTTTTATTAATTGTGAAAAAAAATCTTCCATACCTGCAACTAAATAAGTAAACGTTGAATAATACAAATCTTTATTACAAGCATTTTTTATAATTTCTTTTTTTCTTTTTATTGGCTGATTTTTTCCATATTCAAGCTGATTTAAATCTATTTTTTTCATAGAAGCTATACATAAATTTACCCACCATCTAACATTGCTAAAAAACATATTTTTTTCTGCACATAAAGTATTTATATCATCTCTAAAAGTGCTTAATTTATATAGTCTAGATATAATCTCGCTATTACATATAACACGATTATATTCTAAAACAGAATTATTAAATTGGAAATGGAATAATCGGGTAATTAAATTTTCATATTCTTTGACAGGATTTATAATATAAGAATATCCTTTTTCTAAATCTTGCATTAGAAGAATACAGAAATCTAATTCATTTTTTCTCTTATATCTTTCCAAGCTATCACAAATCAAATCAATATTTTTTTCTATAATATCTTTACAATTAATTGTTTGAATACATATAACTCCTATATATAGATTCTCAAACATATTATTAATCTTTATAAGATTATTGTCTAATTTGTTGTATAATACATCTCTAAAATTATTAATTTCAAAAATCCTATTATGACTATCTTCTATTAAAATATCTTTATAAACTTCTTTTAAATACTTTACCATTTCTATATCCAAATCTTTTGTGTTTTTCGATTTTAAATTTGAAGTTTGATAAATAATACCATAGTACAATAATATAACACTTTGTTTAGAAGGAATAATATTGTTGTTCAAAAATTCCTTAGCTATAATACTAGAAATACAACCACATTTTATATATTTTATTGAAATATTATCTCCTATTATTTTTGCAATATCTTTATTAGTTACAATTCGTTCTATATTATAATTGTCTATAATGTTTTCATTAAAATATTTTTGAGAAAAACCTATTAATATTGTTTTTTGGCTTGGAATAGTAGTATTGTTTATATCTATATTAAAAATTTTACAAATTTTTTCAAATTCATATGGTTGATGTTTTATATTGTATCTTGCTGAAATGTGCAATTTGTTCAATAGTTCTGTATATCCAAATAAACTACAACAAACATCAATACTTTCTTTTCTCCCACTAATTAATATATTATCTATTTCCATATATCCTCCATTTTGATTATAAAAATCACTTATAAAAATTCATATTTTTACAATATTATAGATTATTTTTACAAATTTTTCAAATAATATTGATTTCAAAACTTTTGTTTGGTATAATAATACAAAATAATTACTATTTCTAAAAGGAGGTCAATATATGCCAGAATTAAGCGTTTTAAATCAAAAAATAAACTATATACAAATTGATGATGAAGATTATATATCAATTACTGATATGTTAAAATCAAAAGATGGAGATTTCTTTGTTTCAGACTGGCTAAGGAATAGAAATACTATTGAGTTTTTAGGTATTTGGGAAGAAATTCATAATCCTAATTTTAATTATGGCGAATTCGCCATAATTAAAAGTCAAGCAGGTTTAAATAGTTATAAAATAAGTGTAAAAGAATGGACAGAAAAAACAAATGCGATTGGAATAATATCAAAAGCTGGAAGATACGGTGGAACTTATGCTCATAAAGATATTGCTTTTGAATTTGGAATGTGGATTAGTCCAAAATTTAAACTATTATTGATAAAAGAATTTGAGAGATTAAAAGCAGAAGAACAAAAGCAAATAGGTTGGAATGCCAAAAGAGAACTTTCTAAAATTAACTATAGAATACATACTGATGCTATTAAAAATAATTTAGTACCTAAAGAATTAACTAAAAATCAAATAAACTTTGTTTATGCAGAAGAAGCAGATGTATTAAATATGGCTTTATTTGGTATGACAGCAAAAGAATGGCGTACTAAAAATCCTAATTTAGATGGAAATATAAGAGATTATGCAACAATGAATGAATTAATATGTTTAGCAAATTTAGAAAATTTAAATTCTGTTTTTATAAATGAAAGATTAAAACAATCTGAAAGACTTGAAAAATTAAATAAAATAGCTATATCACAAATGCAAATTTTAAATGATACTGATATTAAATATTTAAAGTAATAAATATGAGAATACTTTTTCTATATTAAAATTATTTATAATTGAAAAAACAAGTGGATTGCATTCTATATTTGCAACCCACTCATTTTTAATTACTTGAACAATTCCGTATGCTCAATCAATCGATAATCATTTCCGTCAGGTAACTGAAACTTGAATCTCTTATCAAGAGTTCTATCATATCTTTCGATTTGATATTTGTCCCTGCCTTTTCCTGAACTAGCATACTTATAGACGTACAGTGTAAAATCTTTGATTTTAGAAGCTTCCTCTTTGGTAAGAAAACTAATTGTTTGAGTTTCGGGTTCTTCAACACCATATTCCCAAACATCTCTAAAACCACGTACCAGCTCTGTTTGAGAAGGCCACATGTTAATAATTCCTACATGCTGACCATTTCCTACAATTGCAAAAACAATAGGGTGTTCTTCTCCTGAATAGCCATCTTTTTCTTTAAGTGTTCCAGTTGAAAGTAGTTTAGCTTCATTGTAACTATAAACTCCTTTCAACTTGCAGTCCATGTCAAATACTCTTGGATTTTTAGCTTCTTTAGCTGTAAATCTGGAATCATAGACATAGGACATCTGGCTTATAGGAGCTACTGACGCAACTTCTCTGAGTCCGTCTAAACCATATACAGTATAATTTCCGATATTCTTTGCTTCTTCCTCAGTGTAAGCTTTGAAATAGTACTCGCTCTCATCAAAAGGGGTTCCGTATGCATGAACTTTATATTCAAAATATCCACTTCTCTGTGCACAAACAGGATTAGGAATTCCGATAAAAGCAATTGGTCCAAGTTCTGAACAAAATCCAAAACCTGCACTATAAGTTGTCAAAGCATTCAACTTCACAACTTCATCATACGAGTATGTTCTTTCTAGCAGATAAGTGTTGCAACCAGTTGTATCACGCGGATGAAGAAAGAATCGACCTCCTAGTTTTTCTACACTTATATCCCGTTCAGGATATACCACTTTAGCCATTTTTGTTAGAATTTTTTCAAGCATAATTTTTTCCTCCTTAATGCTTTTTTGTTGATAACTTACTGTATGTAAAACTAAAAGCCAGAGAAATATTTCTCTCACTATTTAGTGGAAAAAAGATAATAACACAGCAATTTGCTATATCATATAATATTATATCATGTTTTACATAATTTTCAATAATAATGCTTTATTTTTCCTAGTTTTAACTATTTAAAACATTAAATAAATATAATGCAAGTTGATTTTGTTCTTCTTTTGTAATTTTCAGAATTTTAGCCATTGCAAACATTATAAGATGATATTTTGCAAAGTTTATTAAAGTAGTTCTATATTCTTCATCAATTTCTTTCAACATACTATCAAAATACTTATACATCTCAGGTTTATCATATTTTAGATTTGTACAACTACTATCACTCATACATATTGCAAGCCTTAATTTATTTGTTAAGTCCATATCATTTATCATATCTATTAAATATTTTCCTTTTAACATTATTTGTTATCTCGTTATCGTTGTCATCCAAAATGCCATTTTTATATAAATCATCACTAACATATTTATAATGTTCATTCTTCTCAAATCCAATTTTATTGTGAAATTGTTTCATTAGACTACACCAAAATCCTTTGAATTTCTGTAATTCTTGTTTTATCTTTTCTTTTTCAGCTTGTAATTTGCTAATAATCTTGTCTTTAGTAGAAAGTTCCTTTTTCAGACTTCCAATTTCATTATTTTTTAATTCTATTTCATATTTAAGTGAACGATTTTCCTTTTCTATTTCATAAGCAGAATGTTCAAATTCATTAATCGCCATATTTAAGTCATTTACACTTCTAACAGTTTTAGTAATATCTTTTACATCTTTTGTATAATTTTTGATTTTCTGGACATCTTCGCTTGAAATAACCATATTATTTTTGTTCAGTTTAGTATGTTTCAAACTGCCTAAAATCTTGTCTATATCTTTACTGGTATTATCAAGTGCTTTAGTTTGAGTATTTGCTTTTTCGAGTTTTTGTTCTTTTTTAGCTAGTTGTTTCTTGGTTTCTCTATAATTGCTCATATCTCTAACATTTATATCTTGATTTCTGCCTTTCTGCTTTTCTTTTAATCGTGTATTAACTTCATAAAACTTGTTATATGACTTAATACAAGCATTTCTCATTTTATCTTGTATTTCAGTTAGTGAAGTTTTTGTAAATATCTTACTTTTTCCAACTTGCTTTTTCATTCCTCTAGTACAATTTTCTATTATTGGAACACCAACAATATGCATATGTGGAGAGGTTTCATCAAAATGAATTGTTGCATTTGCTATTTTAAAAGTTGGTACAACTTTAATTAAATCTTTGACTTGCTCATTATATACATCAATCATTTTTAGTCTGTATTCGTTGTCTTTATCATTCCAAAAATCCATATCTCCAAGTTCTATTATAATTTCACAAGCTATATCATTCTGTGAATCACATACTTTTTTGAAGTAATCTTCAATTTTTCTATCTTCACGAGTTTGCTTTTGATTATATTCTAATCTTGCTTTTTCAAATTCATCTAAATATACTTGCTTAACATCATTTACAATATCAGTTGTTCCATAAATCGTTCTAATTAACTCTCTTTGATTATCATAATCTCTTAAGTTGTGTTTATTTACATCAGACAGGTATTTTGCATTTTGAATTGCATTATTTGATAGAGAAGTAGTACCAGATAAATTTTCTTTTGCAACTTTCTTTGCTAATTTACTTTTGTTTTTGTCGCTACCTAAGTGAAAAGAATATGCTAATTCTTGCTCCATAAAAGCACCTCCTTTGAAATTTCTTCGAAGCAGAGGACTTTGGCTTTGCCATAAGTCCTAACCCCCTATGAGTTATGACGTACCATCATAACTCGGGGGCTCTGCGAGGCAATAAATTTTCTCTCGCAGAGATAAAATTTATTTAAATTAACTATCGCCACTTTCATTTTTACTAAAGTAAAAACAAAACGTGCCACGTTAATTTAATTGTTGCAGAGAAAATATAAAGAGCATTCTTGCAACAATTATTTATGCTTCTTCTTTGAAGTAGTATGAGTAACAAGTCCCAAGCGTAACTTTCCTTCTGGTCTTGCCATATAGTTTTTAAATTCTTTCATTGCTACAAGTCTAATAACTTTTTGATTTTTCTTTAATTTAAACTCAATAGCTCTGTTTCTGATTTTTGCAACTTGAGTTTTAGTATCATAATTTTCATCAATCTTATCATCGTGAAAATAATATTCTCCTAAATCCATATAACTAATATCTAATTCTTTTTTCAATGAACTCAAATAATCATCTAACTGGTCTTTATTCATATTGACACTAACTTTAATATCTTCAAATTTGCCATCTCTTTCTATCATGCTTGGTACATCTACAATACCTTTATCATATAGCTTGTCTATCTGTTCAATAAAACTACTTCTAAAATTTATTTTATCTATTTCAAAACTTCCGTCTTTATTTTTCTTTAATGTTGCATTATCAATAAATTTTGAGATAAAAGCTTGTTTTTCATCTTTGCTTTTCATAGTCCAAAGTTTTAATAAAACATCTTTATACATTTCGTGTTCAGTTAATTTTTCTCGTTCTATATCTCTTTCAGCCATAAGATGTTGTGGGTTATAAGTTTCTTTATCAAAATCAAGTGCATCAATTCTTTTATTTTCTAATATTGATAGTTTTTCTTCAATCAATTTGTAATCTTCTGAGAAATCTCCCATTTCAAGAATACCATTTATATAAGCATTTTTTAGTCTGTCTTTCTGTTGTTGTAATTTTTTTATTTCTTCGTCAATTTTCTTACTTTCATCATCTTTCTTTTCAGCAAGTATAGGGTAGAAGTATTTTTTAACATGAAAATCATATTCTACTAGGTCTAAAATATAATCTATTAAACAATTTTCTATTTCATCTTCGTTATAATATAACTTACAAGTATCGCAGAAATAATACATATATTTAGATTTCTTTCCACCAGTTCCTTTACAAGTCATTATTTGACCACAAGTTGGACATAACAATTTTTGAAAGAATATATAAACTCTATTTCTACAATATGCTCTTTGATTTGTTTCTTTTTGTTTTTGAACTTCTTCCCACATAGCTCTTGTTATAATAGGAGGTACAACATCCATAAATAGTTCTGTTTCTCTATCATTATCATATTTGTATCTTTCATAATCGCCCATATATATTTTATTATTTATAATTCTGTTAATAGAGGAATCAATCCAATGTTTTACTTCTGGATATAAAACTTTTTCTTTATTTAAAATATTGGCAATTGTTTGATAACTTTTACCCTCTAAATACATTTCAAATATTCTAACAACAATATCTTTAGTTGCATTATCTATTTTTAAAGTTTTATCTTGAGCTCTATAATATCCAAGAGGACATTTACCAGGAATATGACCAGCTTTAATTGCACCATTTAAACCGAATTTTGTTCTTTCTGATACTATTTCAATTTCTAATTGTGATAGAACTGTTAACATTCTAACAAAGAAACGACCATTTGCAGTTGAGGTATTTACATCATCTCTATCACATATTAAATAGCAATGATATTTTTCAAGAGTGCTAATTAAAACTTCTAAATCACGAACAGACCTTGTAACTCTGTCTAATTTATAAGCTACAATATAATTAATTAAGCCGTTTTTCATATCTTCTAACATTGTTTGAAATGCTGGTCTGTTCTTCATATCTTTAGCAGAAATTCCTGCATCTTTATAAACTTTAAATATCTCAAATCCTTTGTATTTGCATAATTGTCTTAATTTTTCTTCTTGCTCTCCTAAACTAAAACCTTCCCTTGCTTGATCTTCGGTACTTACTCTAATATAAATACCTGCAATTTTCTTTTCTTCTGAAAATGGTGTACTTAAATTCTCCATTTGAACCTCCTAAAAATATAAAAAAGTGCCAGAAAGCCTTTGCTAACTAACACTTAAAATTTATCTTATTATTTACTTGTATTACTTGCTGATAAAAAGAAAACTTCTAGTATTAGTTACCACTGATAAAATCTCTTAATCTTGAGAGTGGGTATTTATTTGCTAAATTACTTATGTAAAAGTATTTGTGTTCATTAAAGAATAAATATAATTTACCTTTAATGACTACACTATGTGGTTCTACATAAGCAATATTAGTTTTTTCAACCATTCTCAAATTACCATTCTTTATCTTTGGTTCACAATTACTAAAAGTGCAAGCCCATTCAATCTTAGAACGTAATTCTTTTTCTATTGCTATTTCTCTTTTAACTGTAGATATCATATCACAAAAACCTCCTTTTTTCAATATTTTGAGGCTATTATTTACTTTTATTTCCAAAAAGCAAAAAATAAGCCGATACTTAAATCGACTTATATATGTGAAATGATATTCACTTTTTTGTTTTCTTCAAGTTCACTTGTTGCAATACTTTCAAGTGGTTCGACGAAAACGCATTTTGGAGCGGGTAGCGAGAATCGAACTCGCGCAACCAGGTCGGAAGCATGGGATTCTACCACTAAACTATACCCGCATCAACATGTTTATTATATAACAATTATAGTAAATATGCAAATAAAAATAAAAAATTAATCTTATTTTTCATAAGGTACAAATTGAAAATCAAAATATGTATAATATCCACCTTTGGGACACTTCAAATACTCTGTAATTTTTTTAGCTGCTATATTAGATATTTGATTTATTCTAACAGCACCATCATCAGTTTGAACTAATGGTACAACATATCGCGTTTTTGATTTTACATTAACACAGTATTTTTCTTCAATAGGTATTAAACTTTTATACACCATGTCTGCTTCTTGAAATAATTTAAAACTATCTGATAAATATTTATCTTCACAAGTTAAAATTTTATCAATTACCTCTCGTTCTGAAAGAGTATATAAATCTTTTATTGTTAAGTATCCGGCATTATGCATTGATTTACACATATCCGCTAAAAATTGTGTTACAGTTCTACCTTTATCGCTCACCCATTCAGGCCATAGTTTTGAAATTGTATTTATATATTCTTCACAAACTTCTTTATCTTTAAAAGCTATTTCTTGTATACCTTCTTCATTTGTAATCACTACAATATTATTATACATTTTTCGAATTTTATTTAATTCCCAAACCCTAAAGAAAGTTAATCCACTTGAAAATGTATACTCAAATCTATCTGCAGATAGTTTTGGAGTATCATTATCAGCAATAGGATAAATTTTATAATTCTCTACATCTTCTAATTTTATACCATCTCTTTTTAATAAATTCATAATTTTTGAAGAATTTTTAATAATTTCGGAAGTTTTTTCTTCAGTAGATTCTTGAGTTTCTGAATCTCCGTTCATAAAATCTATGCAATGTTTAAATACGGGTGTAGCAACATCATGAAATAGACCTGCTAATGTTTGTTTTTTATCGTGGGTAAAATTCCAAATAATTAAAGCAACACCTATACTATGATCCAAATTAGAATACCAATATCTTACATTAAAACATTTTGAATAGTCAGTTCCACAACTCATACTGATTTTCCCGATTCTTTCCATTTCTGGAGTATCAATATATTCTAATAACCATTCTGGAAATTCAGGTGACAAAATTCCAAAATATTCTTTTATTTCATCATTTAAACTATCATAATATTTATTCATTTTATCCTTCTCCATTTTTTAGTTCTACTTTACAATAACATATTTAGACATTTTTTTCCATACTCTCACTAAAAAAATTTTATAAAACACTATTAAAATTTAAGCTTTGGGTGATATGTCAAATCTATAAAAAAAACACACTGAACTTGGCAAGTTACAGATGTGTTTATATATTAGGAAAGTTGTATAACTTTCCTAATATATAATAAAAAAGTATTTACAGATTATCTTTCCAGTCCCCAGTAGGACGGAATTTGGAAATGTCTTCCCCTTTTTCTGATTTGTTTTTATACTCTTGGTATTCCTCATCAGTAAGAGTTCTTTGGAAATAATCATCCCACCATGTAAACCAAGCCATATAGGATTCTGTTGTTTTAACATGTTCACCTTCTTTTGGCTCGGAAATTTCTACACCAAAGCGTTTTGTGTGCATAACACAGTATTCGATTGCATACTGGAAAGGCATGAGATTTTTCTCTATATATTGTAATTTTAATAAAGAGGAGCATCATGTGCTCCTCTTTTACTTTTTTATGCTTTTACCATTTCAAGTTTACTTTCAACCAATTCACAAATTAAATCTGCAGATTTTTCAACGCCAAAAGCATCACTATTAATACAAATATCATAATTAGAATGATTATTCCATTCCTTTTCAGTATAATATTTATAATGATTAGCTCTTAATTTATCAATACGCTTAATCTCTTTTTCAGCTTTTGACTTATCCATACCATAATATGTTGTTGCTCTGTTAATTTTATCTTCCATATCACTATAAACAAAAACATTTATGACATTTTCTCTACCAGCCAAAATGAAATCAGCACATCTACCAACAATAACGCAAGATTCTTTGTCAGCTGCTTCTTTTATTAATTCAGATTCTTTTATAAATAGCTCATCACTATTATTTAAACCTGAATAATATCCATTGTTTAAGCTTGCTAAGGCATCTCTTTTTTGTTCATTGTTTTCGATATATTCTTCAGATAAGCCTGTTTCTTTTGCTACTTTTGAAATAAATTCATTATCATATAATTTTATTCCTAATTTATCAGCAACTAGTTTTCCAATATATCTTCCACCTGATGCATATTCTCTTGCTATTGTTATAACTACATGTTTTGAAAGTTTGCTTTCTGTGTTTGTTGTAGTTTCTTTGTTTGTTACTTTTACATTTCCTTGTTTTAGATTTCTTATTTCTCTTATTAAGAATATTGTTGCTAATATGAATGCTAATCCGTCAGCAAATGGTCCTGCGAATAAAACTCCATGTATTCCAAACATCTTTCCAAAAACTATCATTGCTGGTATTAAAAAAGCAATTTGTCTTGATATTGAAAGTATTGCACTTATTATACTCTTTCCAATTGCTTGAAAGAATATTCCTGATGGAATTTGAATTCCGTTACAGATGCAAAGCATTAAGTATGTTCTAAATGCTATACATGCAAATTCCATGTAATTTGCATCTCCACTACCAAATATTGATATTAATTTATCTGGTATTGTTTGGAATAATATAAATGCTGTTGTACTAATTACAACACTTGAACCTAATACGATTTTTAATGTTGTTTTTACTCTGTCAAATTTTCTAGCTCCATAGTTATATCCAAATATTGGTTGTGCACCTGCTGCAATTCCTATTATAATGCTGTTTAATATTTGGCTTATTTTCATTACAATTCCTAGAACTGTAATTGGTATTTCTGCTCCAAATTTTGATTCTGCTCCATATTTTCCAAGTGTATTATTTTCAGTAGCCATTACAAATACTATACTCATTTGGTTTATAAAACTGCTTATTCCTAACATTGAAACTTTTTTTGCTACACTTGATTTTACTTTAAATGCTTCTTTACTTAATTTTATTGATTTGAATTTTTTAACATATAATGCATTTAGTATAAATACTAAAATTTGGCTTATTACAGTTGCAATTGCTGCACCTTCTACTCCCATTTTAAATACAAATATAAATATTGGGTCTAATATTGTGTTTAATACTGCACCTACAAGCATTGTTGTCATTGAATATTTTGGACTTCCATCTGATCTTATTATTGAGTTTAATGTTGTTCCTATCATTGAAAATGGTAATCCTATTGCTATTACATAACCATATTTTAATGCATATTCTTTTAATGCCTCTGTGCATCCAAACATATTTAATAATTGTGGTAAAAATATTAATGTGATTGCACAGAATAGTACTGATACTATTGTTGCGATTGATAGTGCATTTCCTACACCTTTTGCTGCTTCGTCTTTCTTCTTTTCTCCTAGCTTTAAGCTTAAATATGCTGATGCTCCATCTCCAAACATTAGTGAAAATGCTAATCCTATCATTACTAATGGGAATACTACGTTTGTTGCTCCATTTCCTAGGTATCCTACTCCCCACCCTATAAAGATTTGGTCTACTATGTTATATAGTGAGTTTACTAATAGGGATATTATGCATGGGATTGAAAATTTTCTTATTAATTTTCCTATTTTTTCTGTTCCTAGTATGTTTTCTTCTTTTTCCAATTTTCTCTCCTTCTTTCTTTTGATATTTTTGTCTGCAGTTGTCTTGTCAGTTGCTCCGAATTTTGTTAGTTTCCATATTTTCTAGCTTTTTCCTGTGGTTGGGCGTAAAAAGTCGTAAGTCCTTGTCTGGACTTACGTTTTACCTGCGCGACTTATCTATTATATCATATTTTTTGTTTTTATGTAAGTATTTTCTAAATTTTTTTATTAATTTTTTCCAATTATATCCTTTATAATTTCTCCTGCAATAATCAAACCTGCAACAGATGGCACAAATGATATGCTTCCAGGAACCTGATTACGAATGCTACACTTTCTTTTAGTACCTGGAGGGCAAATGCAATTTGTTTTGCAACTATTTTCAATATTTTCATATGGACGTATTGGTTCTTCTTTTGAATAAACAACTTTAAGTTTCTTTATTCCCCTATTTCTCAATTCTTTTCTCATAACCTTTGCTAATGGACATACTGAAGTTTTATAAATATCTGTTACTTCAAATCTTGTTGGGTCAAGTTTATTTCCTGTCCCCATACTTGAAATAATAGGAATATTTAATTTATTAGCTCTTACAACTAACTCAACTTTAGCAGTTACTGTGTCCACACTATCTACTATATAATCAACTGTATCATCTAAAATTTCTTTGCTATCTGGCATAAAAAATTCTTGATATACTTCTACATTTGCATTTGGGTTTATGTCTAAAATTCTTTCTTTTGCAACTTCAACTTTTGGCTTTCCAATTGTTTTTCTAGTTGCTATTATTTGTCTATTCAAATTTGTTAAGCAAATTTTGTCATCATCTACTAATATAAAATTGCTAACTCCTGCTCTTACTAGTCCCTCTACTACAAATGAGCCAACTCCACCAATTCCAAATACGGCAACTTTTGCGTTTTGTAATTTTTCTATTCCTTCTTTTCCTATCAATAATTCTGTTCTTGAAAATTGATTTAACATTTTATTTTTCCTCCTCCAAGAACTATGTCTCCTACATAAAATACCGCTGATTGACCTGGTGTTATTGCTCTTTGTGGTTCGGTAAATGTTACTTTGATATTTTCTCCGTCTTGCTTAATTTTGGCTTTTGCAACTTTTGATGAATATCTGGTTTTTACATCAACTTCCATTGGCTCTTCTATTTTATCAACTAATAATAAGTTAATATCTGTAACTGTAATTTCTTTTTTGTATAGTTCTTTTTCTTCTCCTACTATTACTTCATTTTTTGCTTTGTTAAATCCTAAAACAAATAATGGTACTTTATATGATATTCCTAGTCCTTTTCTTTGACCTATTGTGTAATTGTATAGACCTGTATGTTTTCCTAATATTTCACCTTTTGAATTTACAATATTTCCTTTTTTAGGTTTTATATCTGAATTAGTTTCAAGGAATTTTTTGTAGTTTCCGTCTGGCACAAAACATATATCTTCACTGTCTGGTTTATTTGCTACTTTTAAGTTATTTTCTCTTGCTATTTCACGTATTTGTTCTTTATCTGTAAAGTCTGCTAATGGAAATAATACATGTTCTATCAATTCTTTTGGAATATTCCATAATACATAACTTTGGTCTTTTTTACCTGCTTGTGATTTTTTTAGCACCCATCTTCCATATTTTTCACTATATTCTGTTTTTGCATAATGTCCTGTTGCTATGTAGTTACATCCTAATTCTTTTGCCTTTTCCCACATAATTCCAAACTTCATATATTTGTTACATTCTATACATGGGTTGGGTGTTCTGCAATTTGCGTAACAATCTATGAAATCATTTATTACATAGTCTTTGAATTGTTCTTTGCAGTTATATGTAAAGTGTGGAATTCCTATTGTCTTGCAAACATTTTTTGCGTCTATGTATGTATTTATGTTACAACAACTGCTTCCTGCAAACAGTTCTAGTGTTATTCCTAATGGCTCATATCCTTCTTTTTTTAGTAGTATTGCTGATACTGAACTGTCAACTCCTCCACTCATTCCTAATAATACTTTTTTGTTTTTCATTTTATTTTTCCTTCCTTAAGGTACAAATCAGATTAGAATAAAATTTCTCAGTTTTCTTCTCTATAATATTTATTCGTAAATATTTATTAAATTTATTGACATTTTTATTAATAAATGTTAATATAATAATATAAAAGATAAGAGCATCGCCCTTATCTGTGTGTTTGGTTAGATTTGTCCATAGGGCAAATCTCTATTTTTCTTTTAGATGAATAATACCTAAATACATATTTGTGCTTTGAACATATATGTATTAATAATGCAGTTCCTACAAAGAAAGCCATTATGATTAATAAAAATTCTATTAATTTCACAGCCGTCAACCCCTTTCTTACGTAATTTACATTTAGCTATATAAGCATAAATGCATAGATTAGCAATCATATAACATAGGCTTACTAGTCTATGCACTTATGCTTGAAAAGGGCAACTTCCAAACTATTGCAATTTTATCATGTATATCTTTAAAAGTCAATATTTACTATTAAATTCTTTTTTATATATTATTCTGCACAGAAAATTTATTGAAAAAATCTTTAATTTTTCAGTTCCTTTCTTTTAATGGCTGCAATTTATATTTCCAGTCCCTGTGCTATCATTTTTATTTAGCATATCTTCAATAGTATGCCAAGCCAAAAGAGCACACTTAACTCTTGCTGGCATATTAGACACATTTTTAAAAGCAATTGCATCTTCTAATTTTTTTAGTTCTTCCTCATCAGTCGTCTCTCTTTTGATCATTTCTATAAATGTTTTTATAATCTCTTTTGCTTCTTCAACAGTTTTGCCTTTTAATGTATCTATCATTATTGATGTTGATGCTTGTGATATTGCACATCCATGTCCTGAAAATGCCATATCTTCTATTTTATTTCCATTTAATTTTAATTGTAATGTTATTTCATCTCCACAATTTGGGTTATGCCCCACTTCACAGTAGTCTGCATTTTCTATTTTCTTTTTATTGTATGAATTCATACTGTGTTCCATTATTAGTTCATTGTAAACATCTGTTAACTCGTCCATTTTCTCAACTTTCCTTATCTTATATAATTTTTAAACATACCATAAGCCTTATCAAGAGCCTTAACCAATTTATCTACATCATCTTTTGTATTATAGATGTAGAAACTTGCTCTACATGTAGAATCAATACCCAAGAATCTCATAAGTGGTTGTGCACAATGATTTCCAGAACGTACACATACACCTTCTGAATCCAAAATGCTTGCAACATCATGTGGATGAACCCCATTAATGTTGAATGAAATTACACTTGAATGATTTTCTTCATTTGGTGTTGTGTATAATGTTAGATAATCTAGTTTTGATAATTCTTGTCTTGCATATGATATTACTTCATGTTCAATTTCTTGTATTTTATCATATCCTAAATTTTCAATGTAATCAATTGCTGCTCCTAAACCAATTACACCTTCAACATTTTGTGTACCTGCTTCAAATTTATTTGGAAGTGGTGCAAATGTTGTTTCTTGTTCGTAAACATATTCTATCATATCTCCACCCATTAAAAATGGAGTCATTTTGTTTAGTATTTCTCTTTTTCCATATAATACACCTATTCCAAGTGGTGCAAGCATTTTATGTCCTGAAAATACTAGAAAGTCTGCATCTAAATCTTGAACATCAATTTTCATATGTGGTATGCTTTGTGATGCATCAACTATTACCACTGCACCTTTTTTATGTGCATATTTAATTATTTTTTTCACATTGTTTATTGTTCCTAAAACATTTGAAACATGTGTGATTCCTACTATTTTTGTTTTGTCAGTAATTTTACTTTCTATTTCTTCGTCTGTAATTTCATAATTTTCGTTGATATACATGTAGTTTAATTTGCTACCTGTTTGCTTTGTCATTTTTTGCCAAGGAACTAAGTTTGAATGATGTTCCATTATTGAAATTATTACTTCATCATCTTTTTTAAGGTTGTCCAATCCATATGAATATGCAATTAAATTTAAGCTTTCTGTTGCATTTTTTGAGAATATTATTTCTTCTCTGTGTTTTGCATTTATGAATTTTGCTATTTTTGTTCTTGTGTTTTCGTATTGTTCAGTTGCTTCTACACTTAATGAATATGCTCCCCTATGTGGGTTTGCATTGTATTTTTGGTAGAATTCTTCTACTGCTTTTATAACTTGTATTGGTTTTTGTGTTGTTGCTCCACTGTCTAGATATGTGATGTTTTCATTTTCTAGTAATGGAAAATCTTTTTTTATATTATTCATTTTATCTCACCTTTTTCTTTTAAATGAATCCTTTTCTTTTAATCCAATCTTTTATCAATTTCTTGTAAAATTTCTTCTCTCAATTCATCATTTTCAATTTTTTCTAAAATCTGATTAAATCTAGCTCTAACCATCAGCTTCATAGCCTCTTTAAGTTCAAATCCTCTACTCATAATATAGAATAATTCTTTTTCGCCAATTTTCCCAGCAGAACTTGAATGATTACCCTCAACCTCTTCTTCAGAACAAAGTAACATTGGTAAAGCTATTGATTTTGCTGTATCTGATAATAGCATACAAGCTTCATTTTCATTTCCTGTAGCTTTCTTACAACCTTTTTTGAAATCAATTGTTCCTTTAAAATGTTTTTTAGATGTATCTTTTAAAGTTCCTTGAACTTCTATATCAATATTAGATTTTTTACCTCTCAATTCACCTATATAATTTAAGTCAAAAACTTGGTTTTCTTTTCCTAAATAAATTGTGTTTAGTTGATTATCACAGTTATCGCCTTGTAAATTAGAATAATAATTTGTAATGCTGTGTTTTCCGCCAAAGTCAACAATTGTATAATTAATTTTTGCATTTTCTTCAAAATCGTTTTCAATTGCTAAAAAGTTATTTGATTTTGTATTCATTAAATTAACTACTACTATATTTAATTCTGAATTTTTTTCGGCTTTTGCTTTTATTATTCCATTGTGATAACTTTCATTTTCTTGGTTTGAAGTGTATTTTATTATTACTGTTGATTTTGTGTTTTCATTTGCAGTAATTTCTATGTTGTCTATTAATGCAACATTTTCATCATCAAATTTAAAATCTATTTCCGCTTCTGTTTTTTCTTTTTTATTTTGAGTATTATTTATGTTTAATTTTATTTTTTGATTTGCTCCGTGTTTTGCTTGATTTGTAAGTTCTTCACTTAAACCATAAACTAAATCTGTATTTGTATTGTCTGCATTTTGTTCTATATTTATTTTAGATGTGTCACCAATTATTGTAACATTTTCAAATGATGTTATAACTTCTGGAACTTCAATATTTTCTAATTTCATATTGTTTATTCTGAAATTTCTGGCTGTTCTAACTGGTGTTTCATTTAATTTTAAATTTTCCATATTATCCTATTGCTCCTTCTAATTCTAAGTTAATAAGATTATTCATTTCAACTGCATATTCTACTGGTAATTCTTTTGCTATTGGATGTGCAAAACCTCTTACTATCATAGCCTTTGCATCTTCTTCTGATAGTCCTCTGCTCATTAAATAGAATATTGTTTTATCACTTATTTTACCAATTTTTGCTTCGTGTGAAAATTCAACTTCATCTGTTCTTATATCATTTGTTGGTATTGTATCTGAAATTGATATGTCATCTAGCATAAGTGATTCGCATGATACTGATGATTTTGAATTTTTTGCATTTTCATTTATTCTTACTAAACTTCTATATGTGCATTTTCCTCCATTTTTTGATATTGATTTTGCATTTACTACACTTGATGTATTTGGTGCGTTATGAATTACTTTGAATCCATTGTCTAAGTTTTGTCCGCCACCTGCAAATGATATTCCTGTGAATTCTGTTTTTGCACCTTCTTCATTTAATATGCTCATTGGATATAGCATTGATATTTTTGACCCAAATGAACCTGATACCCAATCCATTTTTGCATTTTTTCCTACTATTGCTTTTTTTGTATTTAGGTTTAACATATTTTTTGACCAGTTTTCTATTGTTGAATATCTTAAATAAGCATTGTCTGCTACATATAATTCAACACATCCAGCGTGTAAGTTTACTTTATTGTATTTTGGTGCTGAACATCCTTCTATAAAGTGTAAGCTTGCTCCTTCTTCTACAATTATCAATGTGTGTTCGAATTGTCCTGATTCTGGTGAGTTTAGTCTGAAGTATGATTGCAATGGAACATCTACTTTTACTCCTTTTGGCACATATACAAATGAACCGCCTGACCATACTGCTCCATGTAATGCAACAAATTTATGGTCATTTACTGGTACACATTTCATAAAATGAGACTTTACTAGTTCTGGATATTCTCTTACTGCTGTTTCCATATCTGTATAAATTACACCTTGTTTTATTAATTCTTCTTTCATACTATGGTAAACAACTTCTGAATCATATTGTGCCCCAACACCTGCAAGTGATGTTTTTTCCGCTTCTGGTATTCCTAATTTGTCAAATGTATTTTTAATATCCTCTGGAACGTCATCCCATGAACTATTTAATTTTGACTTTGGTCTTACATATGTTGCGATTTCATCCATATTCAATTCTGATAAATCTGGTCCCCATGTTGGCATTTCTAAATTGTTATATACTTCTAATGCTTTTAGTCTGAATTCTCTCATCCAGTCTGGGTCATTTTTTTGTTTTGAGATTTCTTCTATAATTTCTGGTGTTAAACCTTTTTTTATTTTGAACTCATATTCGTCTTTGTTTTTTATATCATAGATATTTCTATTTATTTCATCTAGTTTTGTTTTTGACATTTATTATATTTTCCTTTCTTGTCAATAGGGACGCCCCTTTTTGACAACTTGTATTTTATATTAAATTGCTTTATAATATTATTATAAAAATTAAAGGAGGGTTTTCATTATGAAGAAAAATCACTTTTTAGAACAGGCTCGGCTATATGGTCTAATTGGGCTAATTACCCTAATCGCAGCATTAATATTTTATATAGCAGTATTAAATTCTTATCCTTTAACTAATACAGAGGAAAATTATATAAAGATAATCTTTGTTTTCCTTTTTACACTTGCAATTTACTGCTGTTTAAAATTTTCAATTCTTTTTATTTTAAAAATTTTTCTAAGAAAGTAAGATTTTTCACCCCAGTTCCCAGCCGTCTTTTTGACTGGGAATCTTTCTATTATTTATATAATGTTATTTATATTGTGCATACCCATTTTCTTCAATCTCTGAAGCTAATTCTTGTCCACCTGTTTTAACAATTTTTCCATTAACCAAAACATGAACATAATCAACCTTTAAACTATGCAAAATTTTAGTATTATGAGTAATAATTAAAACAGCATTATTCTCATTTTTAAACATTTCAATACCTTTTGAAACAGTCTTTATTGCATCTACATCAAGTCCTGAATCTGTTTCATCAAGAATAGCAAGTTTTGGATTTAATACAAGCATTTGTAAAATTTCATTTTTCTTTTTTTCTCCACCTGAAAATCCAACATTTAAGCTTCTTTCCATGTTTTTAGGATTCATATTTAATTCTTCCATATATTTTTTCAATTCATCTTTAAATTGGAATATTTTTACTGGTTCACCTGTAATTTTATTTTTTGCATATTTCAAGAAGTTTGTAACTGAAACTCCTGGTATTTCTTCTGGTAACTGGAATGACATAAATATTCCTTTTCTTGCAATTTCATCAGTTCTTGATTCTGTAATATCTTCACCATCAAATATTATTGTTCCATTTGTTTTTGTATATTCTGGGTTATTTAATATTGCATTTGCTGTTGTTGTTTTTCCAGAACCATTTGGTCCCATTATTACATGGATTTCTCCTTTTTTAATATCTAAATCTATTCCTTTTAATATCTCTTTTTCTCCTGCGTTTACATGTAAATCTTTTATTTCTAATAATTCACTCATTGTTTTTAATCCTTTCTTTCTGTCAATAGGGACGCCCCTTTTTGACAATTTTTATTTATTATCTGTCAAAAGGGCCCGTCCCTATTGACATTGTTCTTCGTGCGCAACATCTGCACTTCTCTTTATTGATATCATAATCACAGTCTAAATTTGTTAATCCAAGTTCTTTATGCACATATTTTGCCAATTTGTTTATTGTTTTATCCGTTATCGCTAATTTTATTTTTTCCGCTTCGCTTTCAGCTTCTTTTTCTTCTAAATTTAAGACATCTTTTAAAAATACATATACTATGTCGTATGCTTCTAGAATTTTCTTTGCTAAGTCTTCCCCTTTTTCTGTTAGTTCTATTGTTCCATATGATTCATAGTTTAGCAGTCCACTGTCTTTTAAATTGTAAATTGCTTTGTTTACACTTGGTTTTGTACAGTTCATTTTTTTTGCGATGTCTGTTACTCGTATGTTTCCATTTTGCTGTTTTAATATGTACATTGTTTTTAAATATTCTTCTGATGATTTTGATATCATGTTTTTTCTCCTTTTATTTTTTGTTAACTCCGGTTAACATTATACTCTCTTATATATTGTTTGTCAAGGCTAACACTTAAAAAAATGACACATTTTGCTAATTTTAGCATGTGCCATTTTTTAATTTAAAATATTTTATTAATTGTTTAATTTATATGGAGGTGATAATTTAGCGATACCAAAACATCCTCCCGCAAATAGTAACTCTCCAGTTTTAGGGTTAACCTCTAGAGAATTTGTTTCAAATCCTCCTTGTCTTCCCTGTTTTACAATAGAATTTGTTGTATTGCTTGTTACAACTTGGAAAGATTTTCCGCCGTCAACAGAACGATATAATGCACAATCATTTAAAAATGTATTTCCAGCACCTCCACAATAAATAATATTAGGATCTATTGGGTCTACTGCAACTTTAGAAATGCTATATCCACCTTTTAAGTTTACAGGTGCTCTTTTATATTCTTCAACATATCTATTTAAAACACATTCTACACTACCATCTTTTGTTGATGTTTTATATAAATATCCACCTTCACATGCAGCATATGCCACTTCATTTTTCCAGTCATATGCTACGTCTAATATATGTGCTGATGCGTATTTAGGATTTGGTATAAATTCTGTATTGTTTACTTTTTTCCAAGTCTTTCCATCATCATAAGATGTTACAATATATTTTCCAGTTTCGTCCATTCCATATAATTCTTTTTGACCTTTTGGGTTGTGTGTATAAACATTTATACATCCATCCATTTTTGCCCAAGTATGTCCACCATCTTCACTTCTTAAGTCACACGCAAATAATACTTTTGGATTTGTTGGTGATTGATAAGATGATTCTATTCCTGTGTTTATATTTTCTTTTGTAAAATACATTCCTGTATCTACAATTGTTTTTCCACCATCAAATGTGATTTTTAATTTTCTTGGGTTATGCCATGAGTCTGATACTCCAACAAAATATGTATTTTCGTCTACAGCATATCCTCCATAGCAAAATCCGCCCCATCTGTAACCTGACATACTAATATATTTCCAAGTTTTGCCTCCATCTGTTGTTACACATCCATCATAATCTTGTGAACCAAAATATATAATATCTGGATTGTATACATTATAGTGAACATTTCCTCCACTTAGTATTCCTGTAATTCCGTTGCTGTCCCATTTAAATGTTTTTCCACTATTTGTACTTGAACTTGCATAATCTCCTTGTGTATGTATCCATACTTTGTTTTCGTTAATTGGGCTCCACATTGGAATGCTCATTCTGTTATTGTAAGGCATAAAGCTTAATTCATCTGATAATGTTGAATTTTTCCATGTCTTTCCACCATCTGTACTATAATATGGATAATTTTGGTATGTTCCTTGTCTATCTATTATTATCATCTTATTTGAATTTAATGGACTTACTTTTATGTTCATTGGTTCTGTTGTTGGATATGAAGTTGATTCTATTTTTTCAAAAGTTTTTCCGTCTTTTGAAATATATACTCCATCATTATTACAATAATAAACATTTATCTTTTGATCTTTTTGTTCTGTTAAATCTAATCCTGTAATTGTGTCATCTATTATTTTTTCAAAACTTTCGCCTTTATTTGAACTATAATATATTCCGTCTTTTTTTGAAACATATACATCACCTGTATATGGATTTATTTTTATTGTTCCGTCGCTTAAATCATTGTTTACATGGTTCCATGTATAACCACCGTCTGTTGTTTTATATAAGCCTTTTTCGTTTTCTTCTAAATAGTTGTCTTCTGTTTCATATGCTGTTGACCAATATGCAACCATACATCTATTTTTTTCTTGATTATATGATGATTCGTCATATGCTATTGATTCTCTTATGTCTCTGTGACCTTTTATTAACATCATTTTAGTAAACTTCCAAGACTTTCCTCCATCTTCTGAAATATATAGTCCATTTGTATTAAATGGTGAACCGTTTATTCCAACCGCTACAACGTATGATGGATTTTTAGGGTCTATGGAAAATGCTCCTACTCCTCTTGATTGTAGTCCTGCATTTGACTGCTCCCAGTTTTTTCCTCCGTCTTCTGAACGGTATACTCCACCTACATCTGTTCCATATAATAATGTTTTTCCATCTTTACTTATAGCCATTCCTATTGGCCATTGACAGCCTTCCCCTCCTGTTGTAACGCCTTGTTTTTTTAATAATTCTTTTGAAACCATTGGTACTGCTGACCATGATGTTATGTTTGTTACATTGTTTTTGTCATAAGGACATTCTTTTTGTTGTTTTATTAATAATGATAAATCTATTATGCTTAATTTGTTGTCACTGTTCATGTCTGCTTGTTCTAATGATGTTATACTTTTTGATTTTATTAAATATTCTTGCATTATTTGTATGTCTTCATCATCTATAACTGAACTTTGATTTATGTCTCCTACAAATATTTCTGATGCTGCAAATACTGTGCTTTGGCTTATTAGTATTCCACATATTATAAGCATTATCATTGTTTTTCCGATTTTTTTGTTTTTATAGTATAGTATTATTGCCAATATTGCTAATATAATTATTACTAATAATATTGTTCTGCTTGCTCCTGTTTTAGGAAACATTTTTGGTAGATTTTCTTCTGTTTTATTTGTACTTTTGCTTTCATCTGTTGAATTATTTTTGTTTGAATTTATTATGTTATTTTGTTGATTGTTTTCTAATTCATTTTTTACTGAGTTATTTTCTGTAATATCATTTATTGTATTTTTATCTGAATTTTCAGTTGTATTATTTGATGTATTATCGATTGTTGTATTTTTTACTGTGTTACCTGTTGTATTTTCTGTCGTTGTGTTTCCAACTGTATTATCTGTTATGTTTCCTGTTGTTGTATTCTCCACAGTATTATTAGTATTGTCTCCGGTTGTGTTTTCAATTATATTTCCAGGATTTGATGGTTTTTCTATTAAACTTTCATTTACTTTTATTGAAATTTCTTTTGATAATTTTTCATTTTCAAATTCTGTTTTGCTGTCAGATGCTGTTATTCCATCTATTGTTATTTCTGTTTTTCCAACGCTTGCACTATTCTTAGCTTTTAAGTTTATTTTTAATATTTCTTTGTTAGTTTCTTCTTGTTTGTTAATTACAATAAATACATTATTTTCTTTATTATATTTTAAGCTCTCCCAGCCTTTTTTAGTTTCAAAACTATTCTCATCTAGTTCTTCCCAAATATTGCTATCATAGTTTATTTTTGCTTTAAATGCATTAATTTGTTCATCACTATCTATTTTTAGTATAATGGATGTTTCTTCTCCTTGTTTTATTTCTGTTTTTTCTACTTCTATACTACTATTTAATGTTTTATCTGTTGCCTGTATTTTATTACTAAACATTAAAAAGCTTGTACATATTATTATCATTGTTATAAAAAAAACTACCCTTTTTTTCATTTTTATTTCTACCTTTCCATATTAACTTTTTTATATTTATATTTTAACAAAAAAAGAATTAAATAGCAATAAGTCCTTAATATAATAAAACGAAAATAAGCTAAGGTTTTACCCTTAACTTGTTTTCGTTTTTAAAAGCCTAGCTTTGCTTTTAAAAAAATTTCATTTCACGTTGCTTAAAATACAGTGATAGTTAATTCTTTAAACATTTCAGGATTTGTAGATTCTAAAACTTCATTAATTCTATAAAGAATTTCTTCCTTTTGTGTCGTAACATGTATTTCTAAAAGATATTCTTCAATCTGAGCTAACCCATTAAAATCCTCCTTTACTTCTTTAGTTGAATCTATTGTTACTAACACTCTAAATCGAAAGTCTGTTTTTAAAGCTAATTGAATACCAGCTTTACTATATGATATTTTAAGGTTGGTGTCCTCACGTTTGATTATTTTTTCTTCTAAACTAACACTTACGCCCAGTTTCTGATCTTTTTGAACAAGATATATTTTAGTTACATATCCTTCAGTTATGCAAATCCTTGAAAAACCATCACAAACATTTCTATTTAATAAAGTAACTAAAACTTTTTTGTTGTCCTCTGTATAACATTCAAAAGTGCCTTCATTTTTCTTCCAGTTTTTAGGTTTAACTGAATATTTTATTTTTGTCAATTCTGCAATTTGTTCAAAATCTTTTGGAACCTCCAATCCTTCCTGTTCAGCCCATTGTTTAATTCTTCTTTTTAACTCTGATTCAATATTATTTGTTTCATTCTCCCGTGAAATATTCATAAATTATCCTCCTTTAGTAATTACTAATACGGGTTGCATATGCATTAAGACATTTTTTCATCCATGCCTCAAGGATGTTTATTATATTATACAATAAATTTACATAATTTTCAACTTTTGGTTTACCTTTCGAAGTGATACTATATGATGCAAACTTTTATCCTAAAGCAACATCTAATATCATCATAATTGTAAAGCCTATTGCAACGCCAATAGTACCAATATTAGAATGCTCTCCTGCTTGTGACTCTGGTATTAATTCCTCTACAACAACATAAATCATTGATCCTGCTGCAAAAGATAATAAATATGGCAAAATTGGAACCACTGCATTTGTAAGAAGTATTGTAATGACTGCACCAATTGGTTCAACAATTCCTGACAAAGTCCCATATAAAAACGCTTTTGGCTTTGAAACTCCTTCACTTTTTAATGGCATTGAAATAATTGCACCCTCTGGAAAGTTTTGTATAGCAATTCCTATGGCTAATGCAAAAGCTCCTGCTATTGTAATACCTGCATTTTGCGCTAGTGCTCCTGCAAAAGTAACTCCAACTGCCATTCCCTCTGGTATATTGTGCAATGTTACTGCAAATACCATCATTGTTGTCTTTTTTAATTTTGATTTTATTCCTTCTGTTTTTTCACTTTCTAAGTGCATATGTGGAACTACACTATCTAATACTAAAAGAAATACAATGCCTAATAAAAATCCTATTGCTGCTGGAATCCAAGCAACTTTTCCTTGTGTTTCTGCCATTTCTATTGATGGTATTAATAGTGACCACACCGATGCCGCTATCATTACTCCTGATGCAAATCCTAATAAGATTTTTTCTACTTTTTTATTCATTTCTTTTTTCATTAAGAATACCATTGCAGCTCCTAGTGTTGTTCCTAAAAATGGTATTGCTAAACCTAAAAATATTTGCATAATTATTATCTCTTTTCTTTTATTTTTATTATATTTATTTGATAATATATTGTTTTTTTATACCTTGGTGTCGCAATCTTCATATTAAAAAATACTTGTATGTAGATTGCTCCAATTCGCACTCGTTAACACTCGTTTAATCGCTTACGCGGTATTTCAAAAACAATATATTATCAAATTATTAAACACAAATTATTTAATAGATAATTTATTTTTTATAAAATCTTTATCAATTTTTATAGTAGTTGGCCTTCCATGTGGGCAAGTATATGGATTGTTTAAACTTAATAAACTTTGTATCAAATTTTCGACTTCCTGCACACTTAAATCCATATTTGCTTTAACCGCTGCCTTGCATGCAACTGTTGCAATAAATCTTTCTTCAACATCTTTTATTGAAGTTCTTTCATTTGTTAACATTTCATCTAAAATATCCATAAAAATATTTTGAGTTTTTGCTTTATATTCTAAGTCTGGTATTCCATTTATTTTAACTGAATTTTCGCCAAATATCTCTATATCGAATCCTGTATTTTTAAATATTTCTATGTTATTTTTTACAAATTCCATTTCTCTATGTGTTAAATTTATAACTTCTGGCATTAACATCATTTGGCTATTTTGACTAACTTTTTTCTTATAATTTTCTTTTATTTTTTCATATAGCACTCTTTCATGTGCCGCATGCTGGTCTATTAAAAATATTTCGTTTTCTACTTCTATTATTATAAATGTTCTAAATAATATTCCTATATACTTATATTTTACTGTTCTTGCTTCTTCTCTTTTTCGTAATTCATTTTTTGAATTTATATTTGCTATTATATTGTGTTCAGCTTCTTTTTGTTCTTGATTTTCACTTTTTGAATTTGAACTTTTTTCGGAATATTCATTTGTTAAAAATTCATACTCATTTTCGATATATTCTTCATTGTGTTCCTCGTTTTCATTATTTCCCAAAAATTCGAATTTAAGCATAGTACTTTTTATTGCATGATATACAACTTTGTATATTTTATCTTCATCTTTAAATCTAACTTCCATTTTAGTTGGATGAACATTTACATCATAAAAGTTTGCTGGCATATCCAAATTTAAAATATAAAATCCATATTTTCCAATGCCCACTGCTCCTTTAAATGCTTGATCTGCACTATTTATTAATACATTATTTTTGATGTTTCTTTTATTTAAAAATATTATCTGTTCTTTTCTATTATCTCTTGAAATTAAAGTGTTTCCTATAACACCTGTAACTTTGATATTATCACTTTCGTAGTTTACTTCTAGTAAATTTTCTTTTATTTCTTTGCCATACATTAAGTATATAATATCTAAAATATTGCCATTTCCGTTAGAAAAGAATATATTTTTTCCATCATTTAATAATCTAAATGATATATTAGGATTCGCAAGCGCTACTTTTTGAACCCAGTTTTTTATGTATCTGAATTCTGTAGCATCTTGCTTTAAAAATTTATATCTTACTGGTGTGTTAAAGAATAAATTTTCTACAAAAATGGTTGTTCCAACTTGCATTCCACATTCTTCCGCTTCTATTATATTCCCTGCTTTTGCAACAATTTTAGTTCCTGTAAATTCATCTTTTGTTTTAGATTGCATTGTTAAAGTTGATATTGCACTTATACTTGCTAATGCTTCACCTCTGAACCCCATTGTATATGTTTTTTCTAGGTCTTCTACCTTTCGTATTTTGCTTGTAGCGTGTCTTTCTAGAGATATTGCCATATCATCTTGTCTAATGCCTTTTCCATTGTCAGTAATTTTTATAAATGTTTTTCCTCCATTTTTTACTTCAATTACTATGTTGTCCGCTCCTGCATCAATTGAATTTTCTACTAGCTCTTTTACTACATTTGCAGGTCTTTCTATAACTTCACCTGCTGCTATTTTATTTATTGTTAAATCATCTAATAAAACTATGTTTCCCAATTTTATTCATTTCCTTTTAAACTTGTTACCATATCTATTTTTTTAACTTTTCTAGAAAGTACTTTATTTACAATAATAGAAACTATAAGGCTTCCTACTACTGCATACAAATAAGAAGTTGGTTTTATATATGCATTAAAATCGTAATTATCTCCAAGTGCTGATTTAAATATATAATCTAACATCCAAAATCCTAGTGGTAATCCTAAAATAATTCCAACTATGGTTAGCCATAAATTTTGTTTTACAAATATATTTTTTATTTGTTTATCTTTAAATCCTAATACTTTTAATGTTGCAAATTGATATTGTTTTTCTGTAAATGATAATATTCCTAGATTGTAGATTATTACAAATCCTAAAATTGCTGATACAACAATTAATAAAACTATCATTGTTTGGACTGTTTCTAGCATTCTTTCCATTCCTTGTTTTAATGTTGTTAAACTTTGGATTGTATCAACTCCGTCAATTGTTTTTGTGTTACTTAAATCTTCGTCTGTATATACTACATCTGCTCTATATGTTAGTCCTAGTGACTCAAAATATTTTCTTGACATATTTAATTGTTGATTTTGTGGATCTCTATTTAATCCTACAATTTTACAAGTGTACCAATTATCGTCTCCAAATATGTGCCAAGTAATTTCATCTCCAACTTGTAAGCCATATTTTTCTGATAATTTTTCTGTAATGTAAATTCCGTTATCTTTTAAATCCATATATTCTTTATTGTGATTTGTGTATTTTAATTTGTTTGGTGCGTCATTTACTGTTAAAGTATTTGTTTCTTTTTTGTCATTATTTTTGATTTCTATTCCAAATGTTTGGCTTGTTTCTTTGCCATATTTTTGTGTTATATTGTCAAATTGTTCATCTGTGTAATTGTTTGAAAGTGAAAGTTTGTATTCAAAATTGCTTATTTTATCAAATTCCCAACTCAAATATGATTTCATTGTGTCCATCATTCCAAATGCACATAACATAAGCATTGTACATCCTGTAATTCCTACAATCGCCATTATACTTCTTCCTTTGTTTCTTCCAACATCCCTTAAATTCCATCTTGTAGAAATTGATGCTTTTTTGAAGATTCCTTTTGTTGTTAAATCAAATTTTGTGTTTTTAACTTTTGGTATTTCTAATCGTAAGGCTTCAGCAGCTGATTCTTTTAATATACTTCTACATGATAAGTATGTTACAAGTGTTATTAAAACCACTACTGCTATTGCTAATATGTACACAACTGGAATTAATACTGTGTTGTATACTGGAATTTCAAAATAACTCATTTCCATATTTAAGAAGAAAGTTCCTAATGCATATCTTCCTACTAAAAGCCCTACTATGCTAGCTACTAGGCTTATTATAAATCCATATCCTACATAGTGGTTTATTATTTTTCTGTTTTTAAATCCAAGTGCTTTTAGTGTTCCTATTTGTGTTCTTTGTTTTTTTACAAATCTGTTCATTGTTGTTGTTACTGATAATACTGCTATAAATAAGAATAAAAATGTAAATACACTTGAATATGTTGTTCCTTCTTCTATTTCTGAATTATATCCTTGATAAGATGCACTTGCTTTTCTGTCTGTTACTGCTATTGCTGATTTTATGTTATTTTCTAAATCTGCTTTTGTTTCTTGTAGTTTGTCTGTGTTATCTATGTCAATTATTACTTGATTAAAGATTTGTGGCATTCCTTCTGGTAATTCATTTATTGATAAATACATAAATCCATAATTTTTATGTGTTGGAAATATTTCTGTGTCATCTTTTACAAAGTATACATGGTCTGGTGTATTTACTAGACCTAGTATTTTTTCTGTTATTTTCATATTTTGATATGTAACTGTTATTTCATCTCCAACTTTTAAATCTAAATTTTTAGCTAAATAACTGTCAAACCATACTCCTTTTTTGTCTTTGCTAAATTCTTCACCTTCTACAACATACATTTTTGAAATGTTGTTTGTTTCTATAAAGTTTGTTTCTAATGTTACATCTTCTTTGTTTTCAAGTTCTGTATTTATTGTTAGTAATCTTTCTGCATCTTTAACATTTTCGGTATTTTTTACTTTTTCTAAATCTTCATTGCTAAAATTTTCTCCTGATAACCATATATCTTGAAAATTGTTGTCTTTATAATATTTGTCAGCACTTTTATCCATTCCATCCATATATGCATGTATTCCTGCAAATACAAATACTCCTAAAAATACCATTATGAATATGTTGAAAAATTGCATTTTGTTTTGTTTTATATCTCTTAATCTTTTTTTGCTTAATTTTTTCATTTTTTATTACATTCCTCCTTTTTTGAGACACTAGGGACGGTCCTAAAATGTCTCATTTTTTTGTCATATTTTGTCGCATATTACCATTTTACTTCGTCAATATTTTTAGGATTTTCATTTTTTGCAACACTTTCTATTTCTCCGTTTTTTACTCTTATTACAGTATCTGCTATGTCTTCAAATAAACTGTTATGTGTTACTATAATAACTGTGTTTGCTCCATTGTTTCTGTTGCATTGTTTTTTTAGTAATTTGAGGACTTCAACTCCTGTTTTTGAGTCTAGTGCACCTGTTGGTTCATCACATAATAATAATTTTGGATTTTTTGCAATTGCTCTTGCTATTGATACTCTTTGTTGTTCTCCTCCTGATAGTTGGTTTGGAAATTTGTTCATGTGTTGTTCTAACCCTACTGCTTTTATTGCTTCTTTGCTGTCATTTCCATTTTTTACTATGTCTTTTACTAGTTCTACGTTTTCTAGTACTGTTAGTGTTGGCAATATGTTGTAGAATTGAAATATAAATCCTATGTTTTCTGCTCTGTATTCACTTAATTTACTTTCTGTGTATTTTGAAATTTCTTCTCCATCAATTTTTATACTTCCTTCTGTTGGTGTGTCCATTCCTCCTATTAGGTTTAGTAGTGTTGATTTTCCTGCTCCTGAAGGTCCAAGGATTACTACAAATTCTCCTTTGTCTAGTTCTAAGTCTATGTTTTTTAGTGCTTTGAATTCACTTTCTCCTATTTTGTAAGTTTTGCTTACATTTTTTAGTTCTACTATTTTTTCCATAACTCCTCCTTAATGTGAAATTTTTTTCATATTTTTAAAATTATTATATATTCATATTATATTGTTGTCAATAGTAATATGAAAGATTTTTCATGTATTATCGCTAGATAATTTGCAACCTTTGAGTACAAATATATTTTTATTTTTGGTGTATTCTTTTTATACGCATTTAGTTTATATTTTTTATATGCTGTTTGTATAACTTTTTGTGTGAAAACTGTTGACCTGTATAATATGTTATGTTAGAATAAATATGAAGTAATTAATGATATGGTACTAAAATAATGGCGAATTTTTTTTTATAATAATGTACTAAAGATAGGATTTTTGAGTCATAATAAGTATGAAAATAAAATACATAGGAGGAATTATATAATGTTAAGTAGAAAAGTCAAAAATAATAATGGTATAACACTTGTAGCTCTAGTGATAAGTATCATTATTTTATTAATTTTAGCAACAATATCAATACAATCATTAACAAACACAGGAATATTTAGAAGAGCACAAGAAGCTAAAAACGCAATGGAAAAAGCAGAAGCAGAACAAGCAGAAATGCTAAATGAATATGAGAATGCATTAAATGGATATTATAAACCAACAAAAACATTACAAGCAGATGGAAGTTGGAACAGCACAAAAAAAGTAAATAGTCCACAATTAATGACAGGAATGACAGGAATATATTGGGATGAAGATGGCAATGAAGTTGAAGTAACACCAGATAATCAAGATAACTGGTATGATTATTCAGCACAAAAATGGGCAAATGCAATAACAAAAGACAGTGATGGAAATACAACAGCATATTGGGTTTGGATACCAAGATATGCATATCAAATAGAAAAAGGACGTTATACAAGTGAAGCAGGGCCAATATCAGTAAAATTTTTACAAGGGACAAGCAATAAAGATGAAGCCAATTTAGAAATAAGTCAAGATTATCCAGAAGTAACAGGAGAAAAAATGTCAGCATATGTAGTACATCCAAGTTTTACAGACGGTTCATCAAATGGAAAAAATAATAATTATATGAATGGTGAATGGGATAAAGAAATACCAGGATATTGGGTTGCAAAATATGCA
>URWN01000001.1 GCA_900551615.1 uncultured Clostridium sp. | reverse complement strand
TTGAACGCAATGAACAGGACGAAATCTCAAATATATATAATTACCCAAGGGGAAGAGGGTGCCACACAAACAATAATTTTATTGGCTGTGAACTGTAACATAAAATTATCATTAAAAATTGTAAAAAGTAAGGCATTTACTGTCTTACTTTTTTTACTTTAATTATTTTACCAATCTTAAAGTTTCTTTAGCTATCATCAATTCCTCGTTTGTAGGAATAACATAAACTTTAATTTTAGAATCTGGAGTAGAAATAACTTTTTCTTCTCCTCTCATATTATTAGCGTCAACATCTAATTTAACACCCATAAATTCTAATTTTTCACAAATACCTTTACGGATATTAATTTGATTTTCACCAATTCCACCTGTAAATATAATATAATCAACACCATTCATTGCAACTGCATATTTTGCAACATAACTTGCAATTGTATAATTAAAGTTTTCAACTGCAATTTTAGCATCTGGTTGTCCTTCGTTTGATGCTATTTCAATCTCTCTAAAGTCTGGAACTAGTCCTGACATACCAGAAAGTCCTGATTTTTTATTTAATAAATCTTCCATTTGTGCAGGTGTTAAGTTTTCTTTTTTCATTATATATGTTACAACTGATGGGTCTAAATCACCACTTCTTGTAACCATTGGAAGTCCACCAAGTGGTGTTAATCCCATACTTGTATCTACTGATTTTCCGTCTTTTATAGCACATATACTTGAACCTTGTCCTAAATGACATGTTACAATTTTTGTACCTTCTAATGGTTTGTTTTCAATCTCTGCAAGTCTTTGTGAAACAAACATATGTGATGTTCCATGGAATCCGTATTTTCTTACTCCATATTTTTTATAATATTCATATGGTATTGGATAAATATATTTATCTTTTGGCATTGTTTGATGGAATGCTGTATCAAATACTCCTACCATTGGTTTTCCTGGCATAACTTCTTGACATGCTTTTATTCCTAATATACAAGCAGGGTTGTGTAAAGGTGCTAAATCTGTATATTCTTCTAGAACTTTTACGACATTGTCATCGATTATAACAGATTCTGCAATTTTTTCTCCACCATGAACTAATCTGTGTCCAATTGCATTTATTTCGTCTAAGCTATCTATTACTTTGTATTCTGGATTTGTAAATTGTTTTAATGTAAAGTCTATTGCTTCTGAATGATTATATGCTGGATTTTTTATTTCTATTTTTTGTCCATTTACTTTGTGTGTTATAAATGCCTCTGCTTCTCCTATTCTTTCATACTTTCCAGAAGCCATTACTTCTTCTGTTTCCATGTTAATTAATTGATATTTTAGTGATGAACTACCACAATTTAATACTAATATTTTCATTTTTAATTTACCTCCTATTTTTATAATTCACGTACTGCCCCATAATCCTCAGATCTATGAAATTGAAATCACAGGAAGGGCTGTCCCCTTATCCCTGAATTTAGGGATTTGAAAGAACGTCCCTCAATCCCCTTGCAATCATTAATTCTTCATTTGTTGGAACAACATAGACTTTAACTTTTGAATCTTCTGCTGATATTTCAACTTCTTCGCCTCTGATTTTATTTTTTTCATCATCTATTTTTACTCCAAAGAATTCAAGTTGGTCGCATATTGCTTTTCTAGATATTGGTCCTTTTTCTCCAACACCTGCTGTAAATGTAAGTACGTCTATTCCTCCCATAGCTACTGCACATTTTGCAACATATGATGCTGTTAGATAATGGTATATATCTAAAGCCATTTGTGCATGTGTTCCACCTGCTAGTGCTTCATTTTCAATATCTCTAAAGTCTACTGATACTCCTCTTGACATACCATAAACTCCAGATTTTTTATTTAATATGTCTTCCATTTCTTGTGGTGTTAAGTTTTCTTTTTTCATTAAATATGTCACAACTGATGGGTCCAAATCTCCACTTCTTGTTCCCATTGGTATTCCACCAAGTGGTGTAAGTCCCATGCTTGTTTCTACAGATTTACCATTTTGAATAGCACATACACTTGCTCCTTGTCCTAAATGGCAATTTACTATTTTTAAATCTTTAATATCTTTTCCCATTATTTCTGCAACTCGATGTGCAACATATTCATGTGATGTTCCATGAGCTCCATACTTTCTAATACCATATTTTTTATAATACTCATATGGTATTGGATAAATATATCTTTCCTTTGGAATTGATTGGTGAAATGCTGTATCAAATACTGCAACCATTGGAATATTAGGTGCTATTTTTTTACAAGCATTTATTCCTAAAATTGCTGCTGGATTATGTAGAGGCGCTAAATCACTACACTTTTCAATCTCTGCTATAACATCCTCTGTAATTATTACAGGTTGAGAATATTTTTCTCCACCTTGGACAACTCTGTGCCCAATTCCACCTAATTCATCTAAGCTTTTAATTACACCATAATGGTCATTTGTTAATCTTGTGAATACAAATTCCAATGCTTGTTCATGATTTGCTACACTTTTTTCAAATTTATGTTTTATTCCATTTACTTTATGTGTTAAAAAAGAATTTTGTTGTCCTATTCTTTCAAAATATCCTTTTACTAACATCTTTTCTGTATCCATATCAATTACTTGATACTTTAATGATGAGCTTCCTGAATTCAATACTAATATTTTCATATATAACCTCCTTTATCAAAAATGTCCAAAAAGAACCGTCCCTTTTGGACATTATTTTTGTGCTTGAACTGCTGTTATTGCAATAACTCCTGCAATATCTTGATAACTACATCCTCTTGATAAATCGTTTACAGGTTTTGCAATTCCTTGGCATAGTGGGCCATAAGCTTCAGCCTTTGCAAGTCTTTGGACTAATTTGTACCCTATATTTCCTGCATCTAAGTCTGGGAATATTAATACATTTGCTTCACCTGCAACTGTGCTTTCTGGTGCTTTTGATTTTGCTATTTCTGGTATTATGGCAGCATCTAATTGTAATTCTCCATCTGCTTTTATATTTGGTTCTTTTTCTTTTAATAATTTAGTAGCATCTATTACTTTTTGAGTTAATTCTGATTTAGCACTTCCCATTGTTGAATAGGAAAGCATTGCAACTTTAGGTTCTTCACCTACTAATTGTTTAAAACTTTTACTTGAAGATATTGCTATTTCTGACAACTCATCAGGATTTGGATTTGCATTTAGTCCTGCATCTCCAAATATAAATGTGCCATTTGAACCATATTCACAATTTGGTACAACCATAACAAAAAAAGCTGAAACTAATTTTGTGTCTGGTGCTGTTTTTAGTATTTGAAGTGCTGGTCTTAATGTATCAGCAGTTGAATGTGCTGCTCCTGATACCAACCCATCTGCTTTAGTATCTTCATCTTTTACCATTAACATACCAAAATATACTGGATTTAATGCTATTTCTTTTGCTTGTTCTATTGTCATTCCTTTGTGTTTTCTTAGTTCATATAATAAATTTGCATATTTTTCATATTCTGGTGATGTTTGTGGTTCTACTATTGTTGCTCCTTCTATGTTTATTTTGTTTATTTCTGCTTTTTCTTTTATATTTTTTTCATTTCCTACTAAAATTATATTTGCATATTTTTCTTTTAGTGCTATTTCTGTTGCTTTTAATGTTCGTATGTCTTCTGCTTCTGGTAGTACTATTGTTTTTATTTCTTGTCTTGCTCTTTCTTTTATTGTTTCTATAAAATTCATTTTTTGTTCCTTTCTAGGCTATTCTTATTCTGCCTTCTTTTTTGATGTTTTTATTATATATATAATTTGCAAAAAGTACAAGTCTTTTTAAAAAACTTGTACTTTTATTATAAAATATTTTTCAATTTTTTAAGATATTGGCTGTGTAGAAATTTCAAAGCCATCATAATATTTATATACCCTTAATCCATCATTATATGATGTACTCCAAGTTGTATTTGTATAAAAACTTATAGATGTTATACTTGCTTTTTCTTTAACTTTAAACATTAATATTCCATCTGGATAATTATTAGTACTAGTTGCATTTCCATCCAAAATATTTAAAATATCTGTCCATATTGTATATTGAGCATATGTATGCATGCTTTCACAAATAACTAATGGTTCTATATATCCTTGATTAACAGCTTCTCTTATTGTATATGATGTATTGTCACTAAAATATATCTTTACATCAGATATGTTCATAGACGTAGTCCACTCTGTTCCATGAAAATGTATTCCAATCCATCTATTAGATACTTGCTCTGTGAAGTTATATTTATTATTTCCTGAATATACATAAGCATATCCTTTTCCAGATGTATCTTGCATTATTGCTTCTTTTTGGGTTTGACTTAATAAATAATATCCTCTATCATAATTTCCTGCTGTATATGTATCCATACCAACTTTTGGTACATTTCCAGTTGGATATGTAGTTGTATATAGTGTTTCATAACTATTCTGTATGCTTGTTCCATAATTTATTTTTACAGGAATATTTACATTTGTAGCATTACAATATCCTCCATTTCCAGCCTGGTCATATATATATAAATGTGTTAAATAAGTTTGTCCATAATGTCCAAATGTTGATGGTGTTATATCAGCTCTATATGCATTTGCTCCTGCATCCCATACTGCATCAAACCATACCCAATTATTATATCCTCCACTTTGTGTTGATGTAGGTGCTGTTACTTTCGCTATTCCTACATTATCAGTTGCTTGTATATATAGTCTTGCTACACTTGCATTTACTTCACCCCACCACCAATTTGTATGAACTGGAGCTTCAGTATCCATATGAATATCAACACTTGATGTCCATTCACTTGCATTTCCTACATTATCTACTGCTCTAAATCTATTATTAGAACTATTATATCCATTCCATGGTATAAAATTTGCATCCACATTTCCATTTGATATTCCGTCTCCATCCCAATCTACTTGGTAATATGCAATTCCTGATTGTGTATCTGTTGAAGTTAATGTTATATTTATATTATTTTCCCATTTAGACTCATTTGTTCCTGAATTATATGTTATTGTTGGTACTGTTGGTACTGTTTTGTCTATATTGGTTACTGTTCCACCTGCTGAGCCTCCATAATTTTTGCCATCTGTTAATACTACATACATTGTTCCATTTTCTGTAAATGTTTGTGCATCTGCATTTTCATATTTTTTTCCATCTTTACTTGTCTGTATTTTTAGTCCTGTCATATCTATTTCTGGGTTTATTTTTGCACTTACTTTTACTTTTCCATTTGTCCATGTATTTTTATCTATTACTTTTCCATCGACTGTATATGTAAATACAATATCCCCTGCTGTTAAATTTGCTATGCTTCCTGTTGTTTGCTCTGCAGTTACTTCTGCTGTTTGTCCATTTTCTGCTTTTGCTATTACTTTTATATTATATTTTTTTCCTTGTATTAAATCTCCATATGTATATTCTGAATCATCTGTTTTAGTTTCTTTTAATTCATACTTGTCTTCATCTTCTCCTTTTATATAATACTCTACTTTTCCGCCTTCATTTCTACTTGTTTTTACCTCTATTATTATTGAATTTGTTGTATTTGTTAAATTTTTTATTTTTATTGTTGGCAAAAGCTTCCCTAATTCTCCTATAAATTTGCTTCCACTCATGTCTACTTTATATACATCTTTGTCTACTACTACATAAAAATATACATCTACTTTTTCGCCATCTTCTTCTGTGCTTATATCTTCTATTTGTACATTTTTTCCTATTTTTTCTAATTCACTTTTATTTTGTATAACATTATTCCTTGTTGCTGTTATTATCTCTTCTGCTGTCCCTGTTGGATTATTGCTTTGTTCCAACATTTCTTTTAATTCCAATGTTTCTGATATCTGACCTCTTTTATTTTCTAATTTTGCTTTATTTGCACTTTCAAATAATCCTGTATTGGTTAATGCTTGTATTGATAATGTTGCTAATATCAACATTATAATAATTGTAATCACTAATGCTACAAGAGTTAGCGCGTTTTCTTTTTTCATTTTTATCTCTCCTTCTTTTGTTTTATGCAGGATGTTCCTGTATTTTAATTTTAGCATAGCCAAAACTTTATTTCAACAGTTTTAGTTGTATTTTAGTTGGAATTTTTTCTATTCATTGTTAAAACTTTATTTTGGTTTTAGGTTTTAAGTTTAAAAAAGTTATTTCACAAAAGTGAAATAACTTTTTAATTTATCTTATTTTTTACTAAATTCAAATCATTAATAAAATCAACCTTTTTCGTTTCATCTCTTAAAAGAGCTGCTGGATGCCAGGTTGGCATATACATTATGCCTTTTTTCTCAACCCACTTACCTCTTGAGGCAGTAATACCATATTCTTTTCCTAAAATATTTTTTAAAGCTACACTTCCTAACAAAACAATTATTTTCGGTTTTACTAGCATAACCTGATTTCTTAAATAATTTAAGCAAGCATTTGCTTCATCATCTTCTGGATTCCTATTTGCAGGAGGTCTACATTTTACAATATTTGCTATATATACTTCCTCTCTTTTTATTCCTACAATTCCAAAAGCCATATTCATAAGTTTTCCTGCTCTTCCTACAAAAGGTTCTCCAAGTCTATCCTCGTCTGCTCCTGGTCCTTCCCCTATAAACATTATATCTGCATTTTTGTTACCTACTCCAAATACTATATTTTGTCTTGTTTTGCATAATTTACATTTATTACAATTAATTATTGATTTTTCTAGTTCTTCCCATGTTTCAAACATTTTTACTCCTTTTGCTCCTATACTGTCCAAAAAGAACCGTCCCTTTTGGACACAATTTTCTATTAATCTTATTTTCACATCTTCTTCTGTATCTATTTCTGCTTTTATACCTATTGGAATAACTGTTTTTCTTTCTATATGTCCAAAGTTATTTGATTTAATAATTGGAAATTTATATTCACCATCTAAAACATCCATTATTATTTTTTCTAGTGTTATTCCACTTTCGTGTTCATAATTTCCAATCCATAGTCCTTTTATTTTTTCAAATACTCCATTTTGTTTCATATAATATAAGTTGTTACTTGTTGCTGCTGGGTCTGTTTCAAAACCTAACTCTTCTAAAAATAAAATTTTATCTGTAAAATCTATTGAATATTTACCAACTACCATTCCTCGTATTAATGAAAGGTTTCCCCCTATAAGTTCTCCTTTTGCTGTTCCGTCTTGAATTGTTATATATTCTTCATTTTCTGGTCCAAATTTTAAACTTCCATCTACAAATCTATTTAATGCTTCTTTGTAACTAAAATCTGTTTCGTCTGTTGCTATTGTTTTAAAGTTCGTTCCACTAAATGTTATTAGTCCTGTTTTTTCTGTGATTATATTTGTAAGTGATGTTATATCACTATATCCACATATTATTTTAGGATTTTTCTTTATTAGTTCATAGTCTAAATATTCAAATGTACTATTACTGTTGTTTCCACCTTTTGCACACCATATCATTTTTACTTCTTTGTCTGCAAACATTGCGTTTATATCTTCTGCTTTTTCTTTTGCAGTAGCACTATATCCATTTGTGTTTGAAAATAAATTTTTTGAATATTTTACTTTAAATCCGCTTTTCTCTACAATTCCCTTTGCTTTGTTTAATTCTTCTATATTGTCTCCAATTATTGGACTTGATGGTGCTACTACTCCTATTGTGTCTCCAATTTTTAATTTTGGTGGCATTATTTTAGATAGATTCATGTTCAAATTCTCCTTAATTTTTTATCCTTAATATATTAATTCTCTTGTTTTTATTAAATCTCTTTTAATTTTATAATTTTTCGATTTCCTTTAGCTCATCATATTTTCTTTCTTCTTTTGAATATTCCTCTGGTTTTAATCCAAGTCTTGTTTTCATATATTGACCAATTGCAATGAATATTATTGTAAATATTATTCCTACTATTATTAGTGCATTTGCAGACGTTGTAATCCCTAATATGAATGATGCTAAAAATCCAAATAGCATTCTAGTTGCATTTCTAAATAAATTGTATACAGCAGTTATTTGCGTGTCTATCTCTTTATTTGCAAAATTCATTAAATATCTATCTATTATTGTATAATACATTCCAGTTACAAAACCAGATACAATATAAGCACTTAATATTATTATAGCACCTACTATATTTTCTCTTATAATTGATATTCCGCAAATTCCTGCAATTAATCCACTTATTGATAATGTTAATGATAATACTGTAAGTGATTTATTTTTAAAAATTTTATTAAATTCATTTTCTTTTTTGGACGCAATTGCGCTTACAAGACTATTTATTGCAGCTGCATAACCTATTATTACGGCTGATAAGTTTATATCATTAAAAAGGTTAACTTCATAATTTCCTAATATAGTTAACAATGTGCAAATAAATGCTCCTGATAATATTAGTGCTTTTAATCTTTCTGATTTTAAAATAAATTTAAATCCTGCTTTTATGTCTTTAATTTCATCCATCTGCATTGTCTTTTTGAAGCTTGTATTCGTCTTTTTGTTAGGTTCTATAAATCCCATAGATATTATTGTTGAAATTATTAAAACTATTAATGAGCATATCATTGGTAAATATCCATTTATAGTAAATAAGTATCCTGCTATAATTTTTGAAATCATATTTATTATATAATAACCTGTTGCACCTTTTGAATTTAACTTTGAAAAGATTTTATTTTTGTATTTTGATGGTGGTACTGATTCTTTTAATAGTGCTGTTTGTACTGTGTCTTTTAGTGCAAATCCTATTGCTGATATAAAACTTGCTAAAATTAAATCATATATATTTCTACTAAAAATTATTATAGTTATATATATTACAAGCGAAATATTTCCTAATACTATACTCTTCTTTTTTCCTAAAAATGCTATCATTACATTTATTGGTATTTGTAAAACCATAACAAATAATGCATAAAAACTATCTGTTAATACTACATCTGATGCATTCATGTTTTTTACTTGGGTTAAAAATAAAAAGTTTATTGTATAATAAAATAGTAAATCCCATGATAACATTTTGTGTATTGGAAATAGTTTCATATTTATTTTTCTCATTCTTTGTTTTTCTTCTTTTGCTTCCATATTCTACCTTATTCTACCTTTCTTGTAAGACAAAATTAGTCCGTCCCTTTTGTCTCATTTTAGCGAAATTAATGCAGTATTTAATCCATATCCTTTTTTTTCTACTCTAAAAGAATGAATCTGTTCTTTATTACAAACACTGCAAATTCCACTATCAATAATATTTTCTTTTTTTAGTCCTGCTCGTTCCAATATAATTTTGTTAATTAAAACTGTATCTATGTTCCATTTTTCCTTATCTTTTTGCTTTTCCATTATATCAGTATTTTCGTTTATATTCAACTCTCTAAATTCACTTTCAAATAATTCTTTAACATCTTTATCTACTTCAAAGTGACATTTTCTAATGCTTGGACAAATGCAACATATAATATTTTCTGGCTTACAATGTAATTGATTTATCATTTTCTCTACTGTTTTTACTGAAATTCTTTGCAATGTGCCCTTCCATCCAGAATGTACATTTGCTATTGTTTTTGTTATTGGATCAAAGAATAATAGTAATATACAATCTGCATTTGTAGTTGACAATACTAAATTTGATTTTTGAGTTATAATTCCATCTGTTTTATTGTATTCTTCTAAGTTTACATCTGGAAAGTCTTTATTTATTTTGTTATTTGCAATTGCAATATTGTCTGTATGTTCTTGATTTGTTTTAACTATATTTTTATAGTCTGCATTTATTGCATTGCATAAATTTTTGTAGTCTTGCATTGCTTTGTTAAATTCTTGTTCTGGCAATTCCTGTTTATTTACTCTTGCTGTTCTAAAATTAACATCTGTTCCTATTGAATATGCATGTGTTATTATGTCTTTATATTCTAGTAATTTTTTAAATTGTAAGTACTGTACTCCATTTTTGTTTATGTGTACAACATTTTTATTACTTAAATCTTTCAAAATTCTCTCCTTTTAATATTGAAAATTCTTTATAAATTTTTACGTATTTTATAATTGTAATTATTTTTCACTTGCCTTCATTTTCCTAATTATATCATCTTTTGACTTTTTGTCTATATAATTATAATTATTCCCACAAATTCTTGTATCAAAACCACATATAGCTTTATATGAGCAGTAATCGCAAGGCTTTTTTCCTTTTTTATTATATGGTTTTATATTTATATTTCCTGTTAAAATTTCTTTTGCAATTTGCTTAATAGTTCTATAAATATAATTTTGTAAAATTTCAAATTCTTCTTTATTAACACCATTTGTTTTTGCCTCTGATATATCTCCTGATTTTGTTAATGTTGCTGGTATTAATTTTGATGTGCCTGATTCTAAATTTTTGTCGTGCATTTTTATTACTTTCACATCTGTTAATATTAAGCCTTTCATTTTGAAGTTTTTTCTAAGTTCTTCTTCAATTTGTTCTTCTGTTATTTTTTTGTCTGCTTTTATCATTTGTTCTAACAAACTGAAATATAAAACTCCTGCTGGCATTAAGTCTTCTTCTTTGCACACTGCATCCATATATGTTAATAACTGAATTTGTAATCCTGCATATACTTCATTTAAGTCTATATTTTTTGCTGATGATTTGTAATCTATAATCCTTAGGTATTTTCCGTCTTCTGAATTTGCTGTGTCTATTCTGTCAATTTTTCCTGTAATTTCAACTTTTTTGCCATCATCTAATTTTATTAAAATTGGTTTGTATTTTCCTTTTTTACCAAATTCAATTTCTGTTCCTTCTATATTAAATTCACTATATACAAGTCCTTCAATTATGTATTTTAGTGCTTTTGCAACTATTCTTTTTAATCTTTTTACTAAAACTTTGTATTTTGGTGTTGCTACAAATGTATATTTTTTGCCCATATCTAGTTTTTCTTCAACTACTGTATCTACTAGACTTTGTATTTTTTCTTCATCTGTTACCAGTTCTGGCAAGCTGATATTTTCATTTTTTACTTTTTTGAAAAATTCATCTATTGTTTCATGCATAAATGAACCTGTGTCAAAATTTTGAATTTTTAATTCTTCCTTTTCTTTTAGTCTTAATCCATATTGTAAATAATATGAAAATGGACATTGTGCAAATTTTTCTAATTTTGATACACTTGCATTTAATGTGTTTCCATATAGTTTTTGTATTGTTTCTTTATTTATATTTTCTGGAATGTTTGTGTAGTCTATTCCTTGTAAATCCTGTTGTACCTTTGAATACCACTCATTTTGGTTTTTATAGTATTCATAAATTATGTACCATATATCATCTATCTTGTTTCCATTTTTTAGTTCTGCTATGTTTTCTAAAAGTTCTTGATATGTCATGTTTTTGTTTGTTATTTCGTAGTTTTTGTTGATTATATCACTTTCTTCTTTTAATTCTGGAAATAATTTTTTTATTTTGTTTATCATCATTGATGGCCTTAATGATTTTCCTTCTGTTTCTGATGATGCATATGATAAATATAGTTGCTTTTCTGCTGTTGTAAATGCTTTATATATATTGAAGTTTTCTTCATATAAATTTTCTATTGTTCCGTTTGCAAGTTCTATTCCATCTTGTTTTAAAATTTCTCTGTCTTTGTCTCCGAAAAAACCTTCTGCCCTATTAATACTTGGAAAGCTTCCATCATTTAATCCTATTATAAAAATTGTATCTACTTTGTGACTTCTTGACCTTTCTACATCACCTACAATTACTTGGTCTTGTGTTCCTGGTATTTTTCCTAGTTCACTATTTTTTAGGCCTGTTTTTAGTATTTGCATATATTTGGCAATACTTAATTTTTCGTCTCCAAATATTAAAACCATTTCATCAAATATATCTAAAATTATTTTGTAGCTTGCTATATATTCATTTGCTAAATCAATTTGTCCTATTTCTTGTAATTCATTTATTTTTGTGTTGATTTTCTCTTCTATTTGCTGTTCTTGCATAAATTCATATACTGCTTTGCTTGTTTCTTTTACTGTTCCAAATTTATTTTTTAAGTTTAATAATGGCTCTATTATTTGTTTTCTTAATTTGTTTAGATATTCTATTTCTTCTTTGTTTTCATCATTTATGCCATATGTAAAATCGTTTTTCCACTTATTGTGCTTTATTCCCCATTTTGTACAGTAATTTTCTAATTTAAAAATATCGTCATTTTCTAAATCTGAAAATCCTATTTTTAAATAATTAAAAACCGCTTCTTTTGAAAAATTATTACTGAATATTTCGAATATTGAAAGTAAATATTGAACAATTATATTTTGGTTTAAATCTCTTTTTTCATCTATAAAAACAGGAATATCATATTGTGCAAAAATACTCCTTATTAAACTTGAATATGTATCAATATTTCTTGTAATTACTGAAATATCTCTATATTTTAGTCCTTGATTTTTTACTAATTTTGTTATTTGTTTTGCAACATTTTCAATTTCTGAATATTGATTTTTAGCTAAAAATAATTTGATATTTTCTACTTTTTTATCATATTTTTTTGCTCTGTTATTAAAAATATTTTTTTCTAAATATTTTAATTCTTCTGTTTTAAAACGAGGTGTTTCATCTAAATAAACAGGCTTTTCTAATTTTAAATTTTCTTCTTTTACTAAATTCATTATCTTAGAAACTGTAACTTTATTTGGATAAAAAATATCTGTATCTGGTTTTAGGCTTGGTTCTAAGCTATCTGTGCATACAGTTATTGTTACTTGTTTTGCTAATTTTATAAATTTTTTTAAAACTTCATATTCTTGATATGTAAAACCAGAAAATTCGTCTATATAAATTAAGCTATCTCTAACAATATCAGAATCTTCAATAATATTACTTAATATGGTTAATAAGTCTGTGTCTTCAATATATTCGCCTTGCAATTTTTGTTCAAAGTTACTGTAAATTAAGAACATATCGTTTAATTTTGTTTTTAGATATTTGTCATTTGTATTCTCAATTTCTTGTTTTAAATCTTGTGGTAATACACCGTGTTTTTTAAATTCTGTAATTGCAGTCATTGATAAATCAATATTTTCGTCTGATTTACTTAAAAATTTTAGGTTGTTTTTATTTTCATTTAGTATTGAATAAATAAGCATAGACTTTCCACATTTTGTTAGCTGTGTTTTTGTATTTCCGCCTAGTTCTTGCAAAACTCTATGTGCCATTCTTGAAATTGTTATTACTTCTGCATTTATTATAGCCCTTGTATCAATTGCATCCATTAACTTTTTTTCTGCTGTAAATGAAAACTGTTCTGGTGTTATTATATAAATTTTCTTTTCTGTTTTTACTAATTTTGCTATTTCGTCAAAGCAAAATTTACTTTTTCCACTACCTGATTTTCCATATATTATACGTAAACTCATATTTTCTCCTTTTCGTGATTTTGTGTGGTGGCCCCGTAATCCCGCTTAATTTTCTCTTCTCCAATAAAATAAATATTGTTGTGCAAGTCCTTTTAAGTTTCCAAATTTTTCTTCTGCCAATTTTTCTATTTTTGTTTTACTTACTTTTGTTTCATCTACTTCTTTTATGTATAAATCATTCATAACTCTTCTTACCCATACATCTATTGGAAATACATCAAATCTCTTTAAATTTGAAAACAATAATATACAATCTGCAACTTTGGGTCCTACTCCTGAAAGTTTTAATAATTCATTTCTAACTTCTTGAGTATTTTGGTTATTTCTTAACTTTTCTAAATCTACTTCTTTATTTAATATCATTTGTGTTGTTTCATATAATCGGATATCTCTAAATCCTAGTCCTAGATTTCTGTAATCTTGAACTGTTACGTCTTTTAATTGTTCACAACTTGGAAATGTGTAATATTTTTGTCCTTTCCATTCTATTTCATTTCCGTATTTTTTTGATAATCTTTCTATTATTCCTTTTATTCTTGGGATATTGTTGTTTGCTGATATTATAAAAGAAATTATTGTTTCCCACAAATCTTGATTTAGTATTCTTATTCCTTTTCCGTATTCAACACTTGTTTTTAAGTATTCATCTACATTTGATAGTTGTTTTTTTATTTGTTCATAATCTCTATTTAAATCGAAATATTCATAAACAATTTCTTGTATATCTCTATCGCAAATTCCTGTAAATATTATATCTTCATTTTCCTTTTTTACGTTTATTATTCCATCTTTTATGATACCTGTGTAACTGCCATCTTCTTGTTCATTCCATCTGAAGCATTGTCCACATTCAAATATGTCTTTTAACTCAAATGAATTTTGATTTTCTATTATACATTTCTGTTTTTTCACTATTCTCACCAAAATTATTTTATCATTTTTATTGTAATTATTCAATATTTTCTCTTGATATTAGTTCTATTTAGTGCTATATTAGAATATATTATAATATGTTAGGAGTTTAAGAAATGAATGCTAAATTGGCAACAAAACTAAATTTACTTAATTATATAAGAAACTTTTCTATGCCTGATTATCCAGACCTAGGTATTTTATCTAACACATTTTTCTACGATTTATTCTTAAGTTCTTGTAAAAATGTTGATAATTACGCATTATTATATGGTGATATTGATGGTTTAAGGAAATTAAATGATAAAATAGGATTTAAAAAAGCTGACTTGGCTATTGAAGAATTATTAAAAACTATATTGAATTATTTACCAAAAAACGTAACTTCTGCAAGATTAGGTGGAGATGAATTTTGTTTTGTTCTTCCAGGATTATCTACAAAAGATACAAGAGTCCTTACTAAACAAATACATAAATCTCTTTCTTCTAATAAAAAAGTAGAGGGGCTTGATATTACTTTTGGTGCTTGTGATTCATCAGAATTTGATAATATACATGATATGTATGCTTATGTTGAAAATAAGGTTAATTTAAAAAAACATTCTCTTTTAAATATTAATGAAAATGTTAAAGATATAGATGAATATAATAGAAAATTGGATACTTTTATTAATTCTACAATTAGCACATATATTAATAATTTTCGTTTTTCATCAAAACGTGTTTTTGATCAGGATGACTTAAAAAATTTATCTTATCCTGTTATAAATACGGTGTCTAATTTGTTAAATACTGATAATATTCCACTAAACAATACAGATGAAAAATCTATTCATGATGATAACGGCAAAATAGCTCCTGATGTTGCATCTAAAGTCTATAATTTAATAACTAATAAAGAAATTGATTATGATGAATTAGATTCTATTTCTATTCCTGATTTAAACAATATCAGAGATATATTATCTACAGATTCTATTACAGGTGCGCATAATAATGTATATAGAGACCACTATATACTTCCTCGTTTTGCAGAGGAAGAGGCTCCTTTTAAAGTTATTTTAGCTGAATCTTTAGGAATAAAAATATTGAATTCAATATCATCTCATTCTAGTACAGACTTAAAAATCAAGTCTACTTTTGACAGCTTAATTAACAATTTAAATGAAGTTATTCCAAAAGAAAGTAATATTAGGACTTTTCCTATCCATTCAGGTGGAGGAACTTTTGAAATAATTGTAAAAAATGATTATAATAATATTTTAACCCCTGAAAAGGTAAATGAAATTTTAAATAAAGTAAATTCTAATCCAAATAATATTGCATTGTTTGGAGCAATTGAAAATTGTCCTAGTACTTTAGACTATGACCACATTTATTCTGATTTAAATAGAATATGTGAAGAAAAAAAATCAGAAATAAAAGATACAACAGATTATTTCATTTCTCCTGATGCATTAAAATTATTAGATGTTTCTTTATCTTCTGCTGTAAATTATTTTAAAGTACAAGCAAAACATTTAGGAATATATAATGATGATTCAAAAATACAATTTTCAAAGAAGATTATAAATTCTTTAATTGATAATTTTTATCAACTAAATCTTCAAAATGCTGATAAGAATAATGAGCCTTTAGAAGAATTTGATGGAGAGGAATTATAAGATATATTATTTAAAACCTAGACCTACTACTTCTCTTGCGTTTGCAATTATAATAAAACTTTGTGGGTCTATTTTTTTTGCTGTTTGTTTTACTTTTGAAACGTCTCCTCTTGAAGCAGCACATAAAAGTACTAGTTTTTGTTCGTCTTTATACATTCCTTTTCCATAAAGTCCTGTTGTTCCTTTTCCTATTTTTTCTCCTATTACTTCTGCAATTTCTTCATTTCTGTCTGAAATAATAATAACTAGTTTTGTAAAGTAAATTCCTTCAAAAATAATATCTATCATTTTTCCCATTAGATATATTGCAATTGCTGAATATAGTCCTATTTCTATCTCTTTAAAGAATAAAATGTTTAGTCCTACAATTATTATATCTACAATTATTATCACATTTCCTGTTCTTATTTCTGCATTATATTGTTTCACAAGCATACTTATTAAGTCTGAGCCACCTGTTGATGAATTTGCTTTTAAGATTATTGCTGTTCCTAAACCTATTATAATTCCCCCATAAATACATGCTAAAAATCTATCTTGCGTTAGTGGTGTTAATTTGTCTAAAATATCTATAGCAAATGAAAATGTTACTGTTCCTATAAATGATCTTATTACAAACCCTTTTCCTAATTTATATGCTGAAAATATGAATAATGGGACATTTATTGCAAGTATTGTTGTTCCCATTGGTATGTTTAGAAAATAATATAAAATTGTTGCAATTCCGGCAAATCCTCCTGATGATAGTTGATTTGGTAATAAAAATAATGAAGTTGCTATTGCCATAATTATTGCACCAACTATTGTTTCTAATATTTCTATTGTAAATTGTTTTATATTTTTTTTACTTATTTCCATAAAAGAATCACCTTTATTACTATTATGGTAATTTTAGGTGATTTTATGCAATAATCATTTTTTGATTTTGCTTTATATTTATTTTTTTGTTACCGTTTTATTTACTTTCTTTGCATTTTGCATTGTTTCGTTCTCATCTAGGAAATCGTTATAAGTCTTTGTTATTTCTACTTTTAATTTTCCTTGTTTAATGCTTTCATCTTGTTTAACTTTTAAATCTACTTCATATAATTCTTGTAATTTTTTCACATTTTCTCTTTTATGTCCAATTACATTATTTGCATCAATTGGATTTACTGTAACTTCGACTTCTTTTACTTTTACATTTAATTTTTTAATTTTTTCAACAATTGCATCATACCATAATCCAGATTCAACTAATTGTCTAAATGCTGGGTGAAATGGGCCTGCTACAACTTCACTTTGATTACTTCCTGGCTCACAAATTTCTTCTGTATTTTGAAGTCCTACTCTTATTACATCTATTTTTTTATCATTGAACATTCTTATTAATTGTTTGCAAGTTTCTACTGCTTGAATAACTGAAAGTGGTTCATATATTCCATCATTATATTCTTTTTCTAACTTTGTCCCCTTTATTACTAGTACTGGATATATTCTTATCATTTTAGGTTTTAGCTTGATTAATGCTTTTGCTGTATTTATTTCATCTATTCTGTTACTTTCTGGCAAACCTACCATCATTTGATCTCCTAAATTAAATCCATACCATCTTATTAATTTTGATGCTTTTACTACATCTTTAAAAGTATGTCCTCTGTTTGCTCTACTTAGTATGTAGTCATTTGCTGATTGTACCCCTAATTCTATTGTTTTTACTTTGTATTTTTTTAATCTTTTTAGTATCTCTTTATTTATATAATCTGGTCTTGTTGATATTCGTATACTATCTACTTGTCCATTTTTTATGTATTCATATGCTATTTGTAGTAATTCTTCTTGTTGCTTTTCATCTATGCCTGTAAAGCTACCTCCAAAAAAAGCTATTTCTTTTTTTGCATCTTTGTCTTTTATGTTCTCTAAAAAATAGTCTATTGTTTTTTTAGCTTCTTCTTTTGTTAGGTTCTTTTTTTGACCACTTATTGATTTTTGGTTGCAAAATATACAATCGTTTGGGCATCCTAAATGTGGTACAAATACTGGAATTACATACTCTTTACTCATACTTTCTCCATTCTTTCTATAAATTTTTCGGGATTATGGGGCCACCACACCAAATCCCTAATTTTTACAATTTTGAGTTTTTAGTTTTTGTTTTCTAACGCTTTTTTGGCAGCTTGCATTTCTGCTTCCTTTTTGCTTTTTCCTTTTCCTGTAGCTAAAATTTTTCCATTTAAAGCAACCTCTGCTTCAAATGATTTATTATGATCTGGTCCTGATTCTTTTATTATTGTATATTCTATCTTTACATCTCCGTTTTTTTGTAATTCTTCTTGTAATACGGTTTTATAATCTTTTTCTCCAACATGTTTTGTTGCAATTTCTATTTTTTGTTTTAGATTATTTATAATAAATTTTTTGGCTGGTTCTAATCCACCATCTATAAATATTGCGGCTATTACTGCTTCTACACTGTCTGCAAGTATTGCTGGTCTTTTACTTCCACCTGATTTTATTTCAGATTTTCCTAAATATAAGAATTCTCCAAAATTATGTGCTGTTGCTACTTTGTATAAGCTCTTTTCACATACTACGGTTGCTCTTACTTTTGTTAGTTGTCCTTCTTTTAAGTTTAAGTATTTGTTATACATATATTCACTTGATACAAATTCTAATATACTGTCTCCTAAAAATTCTAGCTTTTCGTTGCTTTGCACCCCATGTTCATATGCATATGATGTGTGTGTTAATGCATTTTGTAATAATTTTTTGTTTGTGAATTTGTATCCTATATTTTCTTCTAATTTTTCTAAATTTTTTGTTTCCACTTTTATCACCTTTCGTATATATTATATACTATTTTACAGATTTTGCAAGTTATTTTTGTATTATGTTATTTTTGTATCATGCTTTTTGTTACAGTTTAGTAATTATATTGTTTTTATACCTAAGTATTATAGTTTTCATATTTTTCTCGTTTTTCCTATATACGTTAACAAATTCTAATGTAAATGATTTAACAAACCCTGGTTGCAGGATCCTTTAAATCATAACACAAAATTTCTTTTTTCGACATAAAATATAATAGCCTGAAAATATGAGGTGATTAATGTGAAAAAAATAAAAAAAGGAGACATAGTAGCAAGAAAATCATATGGAAAAGATATTATATTTTATGTAAAAAGATTAGTAAAAACTTCTAATACAGATATTGCGATACTTTGTGGTTTGTTTGAAAGAATTGAGGCTGACAGTAATATAGAAGACTTAGAATTACTTGACAATAAAACAATTAAAAATTTGTTTGACAATGAAGAAAAAAGATTTTATTCTAGAATAATAGAAAAAAGTAATGAATATAGATTTAATTTCATAAATGAAGAATCAAAATTAAGGGAACGAATTATCACGGGAAAGATATTACACTTAGATGGTGATAAAAGATATTCTCAAAAATCTTATAATTACTATAAAAAAGTTCGGATTAAATGCTATTGTAAAAAATATTCCAGAATATAGACAACCACGTGTTGTATATAAATTACTTAAAATATATAGACCAGATATTCTTATAATTACCGGGCATGATGGTATGATTAAAAGGGGGTCGAATTTTAACGATATTTATAATTATCGTAATTCTAAGCACTTTATAAATACTGTTAAAGAAGCCCGAAGATATGATAATGAAAATAATACTAACACTGTTATTTTTGCTGGTGCCTGCCAAAGTTATTTTGAGGCTATAATGATGGCTGGTGCTAATTTTGCTTCTTCTCCTGCTAGAATTTTAATTGATTTTCTAGATCCTTTAATAATTGCTGAGAAGGTTGCAACTACTGAAACCTACAAATTTGTTACAGTTGAAGATGTTATAAAAGAAATTAGAGATGGTAGAAAAGGCATTGGTGGTATAGGTTCTAATGGAAAAATGGTAGTTATGTAACATAAATGTAATCTAAATGTAATATTGTGTTTTATATGTCTAATATTTGTTTATATATAGGCAAAAATCAGTATTTGGTACGAACATATATTTTTTGACAATTTTTGCAGAAAATGCTATAATCGAGTCATCTTAAGGGAGTAGGTGATAGCATGATTTGTAAAACAGATATATCAAATCTAAAAACTGACATCTTAGAGAAAGTGGGTCAAAAGATAATTGTAAAAGGTTCTCTTGGTAGAAGTAGGACTTTTGAAAAAGAAGCAACAATAGAAAAAGCATATCCTAATATTTTTGTTGTTAGGTATGAGGAAAATAATAGAAATGTAACTTATAGTTATACTGATGTTTTAACTAGAACTGTTGAAGTTGATGTGTATGATGGTGAGGCTTATAGTCCTTTAATTCCTCCACAAGTTGAAACAAAAAGAAAAAAAGCTGAGGTTTTGTTATAATATTATAAGTATTTTGTAAAAAATGTTGGAGTTAATTTGATTATTCCAACATTTTTTAGTTTTATGATTCTTTTAAATGGCTATATTTTAATTTTGTTGCCATTCCTCCTCTTATGTGTCTTTCTGCTTTATTTTCATCTAAAATTATTCTTACTTGCACTGCTAAACTTGGATTTATTTTTTTAAGTCGTTCAGATACATCTTTGTGTACTGTACTTTTGCTTATTCCAAATTTTTTGGCTGCTCCTCTTACTGTATCTTTTGAATCTATTATATATTGTGCAAGTTCTATTGCACGTTCGTCTATTGATATACTTTTCATATAGTCAAACCCCCATACGAATACTTTTGTTTAATTGTATTCGTGTGAGGGTTGTATTAGAACATTGTTTTTATTTTATCCTTTATATTAATCTTTTAAACATCCTATTGGCACTATATAGACTCCATCTTCTCTTTTATATGAGTATTTTCCTGTTGCAGTTAGTACCATTAAAAATGATGGATTTTTCATTTTTGTTGTGTCTATTTTTGAGGCCATCTTTTTTAAATTTTCTGCTCCCTCATTTATTAAATTGTCTCCACCTAATTTTATTTCTATTAAGCCATAATTGCCATTTCTTAAATGTATAACAGCATCACATTCTAATCCACTTGAATCCCTGTAATGATATACATTTCCATTTATGCTTTCCGCATATACTCTCAAATCTCTAATACATAATGTTTCAAATACTAATCCAAATGTCTTTAAATCATTTATCAAATCATTTGGTCCTAATCCTAATGCTGCTATCGCTATTGATGGGTCTATAAAATATCTTGTGTCTGATGTTCTTATTGCTGTTTTACTTCTTAAATTTGGATTCCATGCTGGTGCTTCTTCTATTACAAAAATTTCTTTTAATGCATGTATATATGAATATACTGTATCTGTATCTAATGAAAATGCATCATTTGCAATCATATCACTTTTTAGAGTTTCTGTTGATGCTTGTGTTCCCATGTTTCTTGCATATGTCCTCATTAGCTTTTTTACTCTTTCTGGATTTCTGTTTATGTTATCAACTTTTGAAATATCTGATTGAACAATTGCATCATAATAATCAAATGCTTGTTCTAATGCTATTTCTTTTTCCATAAATGTACTTCTTGGCCATCCACCTCTACAGCATAAATATGCAATATCTTCTAATTCCAGTTCGTTACTTCCCTCTATTTTATTAGGTGAATCAAATATTTTTTCCAAACTTATATTTCCGTTTGATTCCCCTGATTCATATAAGCTCATTGGTCTCATTACTACCCATGCAAACCTCCCTGTTCCTGTGTGTGTCACCTCTTTCATATTTGCTGGTACTGCTGAACCAGTTAATATAAATTGTCCTTCTTTTCTTCTATGGTCTACTTCAAACCTTATAGCATCCCATAATTTAGGTGCAATTTGCCACTCGTCTATTAGTCTTGGTGTTTCTCCTTTTAATAGTAAGCTTGGATTTATATCTACTAATGTTAAATTTTGATTTTTGTCTTCTGGCTGTGACATGTATAATATACTATTGGATATTTGTTCTGCCGTTGTTGTTTTTCCACACCACTTTGGACCTTGTATTAGTACTGCTCCTTTTCCTTTTAGTTTTTTATCTAATATTTTGTCTGCTATTCTTTGTTTATAATTTTCCATTATAATAACCCCCATACTTAGTTATTTACTATATTATAGCATTTATACTATTATTTTTCAAGAATTTTCGGTAATTTATGTTGCATTTTTTCGGTAATTTATAGTTTTATTTTTCGGTAATTTGTGATTTTTGCTTTAAAAATTTGAAATTTACCTTATTCTTTTATACAACATTTTACAATATTAATGTACGATTTATTCCTATTTTATTATATTTAAAATTGATATACTTTATTATATTCTATATATTTTCTTCTTCATAACTTGCCAAGTTATGAAGAATTTTCCGCATAATGTATTTCTTGTCAAAGTCGTTTAGATTTCCTGTTATATTACAGTTGAGTTTTACATAATGTTGATTTTTTGATAAATTTATGCTATAATATTTTTATAAAAACTGTTGTATATTTAAGGGAGGACATCTTATGGAGACTAAAACAGAAATACTCAGTCAAAAGGCTGCCAATTGGTGGTCTAACGAAATTGAACAAAATGCACATAATAATTTTGTTCAGGGATTAGATGATTTTGAAAAACAACTCGCCAACAAAACTCGGGATACAGTTGCAATAAATGGTGTACTGCGTATTTCATCATTATCTGACAATTCTAACCTTTTAGACAAGGTTGCATTAAAAACTGGCATGTCTGCTTCCATTCCTAAAGGATTTGAGATGCGTTTCTATTTAGGTAAATGCTATGTCTATGATTCAAAAGGAAAGGCTGTTGCAGAATTCTAGTTTTTGTTTAGCTGGTGCATCATATTGATACACCAGCTTTACTTTATTAAAATAAAATTATATAATAAATACACATTAAAAATGCATATATATTTTACACTATTAATTTGTATGTTTATGCATTTCTTTTCACTAATTTAAGAAAGGATAGAAAAATGCTAAGAATAAGTAATATAAAAATTTATAAAGATATAACTGATGAAGAAGTTTTACAAACTATTATTAAAAAATATAAAATTTCAAAAAATGATATTACAGAATGGCATATATCAAAAAAATCAATAGATGCAAGAAAAAAAGAGGATGTACACTATTCATATTGTATTGATATTTGTGTTAAATCTGAAGAAAAACTATTAAAAAACAAGGATATCTCTTTAATAGAAAAATTAGAACAACCACAAATTCAAATAAACTTAAGTAAATCTATTAGACCTGTAATTGTTGGGGCTGGTCCAAGTGGTTTGTTTTCTGCTTTAACTTTTATTAAATATGGTTACAAACCAATTGTTATAGAACAGGGAGAGAAAGTTGAAGAGCGTAAAAAGTCTGTTGATAATTTTATTAGTACTGGAATTTTAAATACAAATTCTAATGTGCAGTTTGGTGAAGGTGGTGCTGGTACTTTTTCTGACGGAAAGCTTACATCTGGAATAAATTCTCCATATTGTAAAACTGTTTTAGATGAATTTGTAAAATTTGGTGCACCTAAACAAATTTTATATTTAACTAAACCACATATTGGGACTGATAATTTGATAAATATTATTAGAAATATGAGAAATTATATTATTAAAAATGGTGGAACTTTTTTGTTTAATACAAAATTTATAGATTTAGAAACTACTAATAATTCAGTTTCAAAAGTTATTGTTCATCATTTAGATACTAATTCTACAGAAAAAATTGATGCAAATGTTCTTATTCTTGCTATTGGGCATAGTTCAAGAGATACTTTTAAAAGAGTTTATGAAAAGGGGCTTTTATTAGAGCCAAAAAACTTCTCAGTTGGTGTTAGAATTGAACATTTACAAAGTGAAATAAATAAAGCTCAATATGGTACTTTGACAAAATTAAAATTACCTGCTGCAGATTACAAACTTGCATATCATGCTCCTTCTGGGCGTTCTTGTTACACATTTTGTATGTGTCCTGGTGGAACTGTTATGCCTTCTTCAAGTGAAGAAAATACTATTGTAACAAATGGAATGAGCTATTTTGCACGTAATGGAAAAAATGCAAATTCTGCTGTTTTAGTTAATGTTACACCAGAAGATTTTAGTGACGCTAAAAATCCTTTGTCTGGTGTTGATTTTCAAAAAGCTTTAGAAGAAAAGGCTTTTATCCTTGGTGGTTCAAATTATTTTGCCCCTGCACAAAGGTTTGAAGATTTTGATAAAAATATAAAAAGTACCTTTATAGGTACTGTTGAGCCATCTTATAAACCTGGTGTTACTTTAACAAATTTGAATGATATTATGCCTTCATTTGTTTCAGAAACTTTGAAGGATGGTATTAAGTTTTTTGATAATAGATTACATGGTTTTGCAAATCCTGATAGTATTTTAACTGGTATGGAAACTCGTAGTTCCTCTCCTGTACGAATTTTAAGGGATGGAAATTTGGTTTCTAATATCCGTGGAATTTATCCTTGTGGTGAAGGTGCAGGTTACGCTGGTGGTATTATGTCTGCGGCTGTTGATGGTATTAAGTGTGCAATTGCTTCAATTAAATAATCTACATCATCTTTTGTGTTAAAATCTCCAAATGTAAAACGGATTGCACCTTTTGCTAATTCACTTGGTAAACCAATTGCTGTTAGAACATGTGATGGGCTATTATCTCCTGATGAACAAGCTGAACCGCCTGATGCACAAATGCCCATCTCATCTAGCTTATATAATAGTTCTGTTGCATCTTGACCCTCAAAACTTATATTAATATTTCCTGGTAATCGTTTTTCCATTGTTCCATTTATATGGATGTTGGAAAAACTTTTTTTCATTTTTTCTAGGCAATAATCTCTTAATAGCTTTAATTTATTTTGATATTGTTCCATATTTTTTTCTGCAATTTGGCAGGCTTTACCTAATGCAACTATTTCTGCAACATTTTCTGTTCCAGATCTTTTGTTTTTTTCTTGATGTCCTCCATCCATAAATCTTTCAAATTCTATTCCTTTTTTTACATATAGTGCCCCTATTCCCTTTGGTGCATATATTTTATGGCCTGATAGTGATAACATATCTATATCCATTTTTTGAACATCTATTGGAATATTTCCACATGCCTGAACTGCATCTGTGTGAAATATTATTCCATTTTTGTGCGCTATTTTTGCTATTTCTTGTATTGGTTCTATTGTTCCTATTTCGTTATTTGCAAACATTACGCTTATCAAAATTGTGTCTTGTCTTATAGAATTTTCTAATGTTTGTAAATTTACAAATCCGTCTTTATCTACATCTAAATATGTTACTTCAAAGCCTTTTTTCTCTAAGTTTTGGCAACTATGTAATATTGCTGGATGTTCTATTTTTGATGTTATGATGTGCTTTCCCTTATTTGAGTTTGCATATGCTATTCCTTTTAATGCAGTATTGTCACTCTCAGATCCACAGCTTGTGAAATATATTTCTTCTGAATTACAGTTTATTAATGATGCTACTCTTTTTCTTGCTTCTTCTATTGCTCTTTTGGATTTTCTTCCTATGCTATATAGTGATGATGGATTCCCATATTCTCTGCTTAAAAATGGAAACATTTCTGTTAGGACCTCTTCTTTTATTCTTGTTGTTGCACTGTTATCAAAATATCTAACTTCCATAAAATCCTCTTTTCTGTTTTATATTAAAACAATAATCTTTTTATATTATATTCTTGAATAAAACTTTTGTGTTTATTAACCTTTGATTATCTCTTTTATTTTATCTATTTGTTCTATTGTTTGTCTGTAACCATATTTATAGCATTCATCTAGCTTTTCGGTTTCTAGTAATCCGGTTTTATCAGTTTTAATAGTCAAAACCATATCACTATTACTAATATTTTCTTCTGATATTTTATTTCCCATAATATCTATTGTTCTCATTACAATGTCCATTATATTGCTATTTTCGTCTATATCATCAGCTTTAAAATTAACTGTTATTGTTTTATCTACTCCTTGTTTTTTCACTTCTGTTGTTGGAAAATTATCAAGTATTCCACCATCTAAAAACCTATGTTTATTATATTCACATGGACTGAATACTACTGGAAAACTACTACTTGCTCTTATCGCTTTTCCTATGTCTATATTGTTTATATATTCTGTATTTGGGCTTGATTTTTCTGGTATTTTATTTGTTATAATGTATTTTTTAGAATCTTGTACGTCTACTGTTGGAATAACTATTGGCATTTTGATGTCTGATATTTTTTTTACTCCTTTTCTTAATGCTATATTATTGAATCCACTTTCTATTTCTTCACCTGTATAAAATCCTTGAAAGTTTCCTTTTTTGTTTGCCATAAAATTTCCTATGCTTGTTACTTTTGATATAGAATTTTGGTTTACTAGGTCTTTTGCATATTTTTTGAATAATATATAAATATAATATGGTGAATATCCCATAGCATATAGTGTTGCTATTATGCTTCCTGAACTTGTACCACCTATTGCATCTATTTTTATGTTATTTTCTTCTAATGCTTTTAGAACTCCTGCATGTGCTATTCCTCTTATTCCTCCTCCTGATAATGCTAATCCTAGTTTCATATTGGCCTCCTTTTTTGTGTTTTTATCTTTTATATTCTGTTTTTATTATTTACTATTTTCTATGCTTTTAAACTTCTTTTGGTTACAATATATTATATTTTGTTTTAGTATTGCTATATAATGATATTTAAAATTACTTTCAGTTCAATACACAATATAACAATTTCTAAAATATAATAAAAGTAGATATAATAATCTACTTTTTTAGTATTATTATATCTACTTTATTTTGTATAATAGATTTCTCCATTTCCATATGTAACTTGATAATATTCTCCAATAAATGTTGGTTCAATATCATTTAATTTATATTGTGGTTCTACAATTATTTTTCCATTGCTGTCTACAACTCCCCAAAGTCCATCTTTCTCAATTCCTGCAAAACCATATTTATTTACTTCTGTTACTTTGTCATAATTGTAGTCAACTATTTTGTTACCATTCTTGTCAACAAATCCCCATTTGTCTCCCCATTTATTTGCAAATATTTTGTTGTCTTTAAATAATTCTATATTTTTAATTTCTTTTCCATCTTTTGATACATATTTGATTTCATCATTATTATATAATTTTATATAATCTGTATGTTTTTCAATATTTCCATTTTTTAATTCTGTAATTTTAGATAAGTCTTTTGAATATATTTCTATTGTATTTGTATCATTTTGTGTTGTTTGCACTAGGTCTGTTCCTTCTATTTTTTGTATTGAGTTATAATTAAATGCTATTTTTGTATTTTCATTTTCATCTATAACCCCTAGTTTTCCTTCTGAATTACATGCTATGAAATAGTTGTTGTTTAAGTATTCTATATATACGTATTCATTTTTTGTAATTGCTTTTCCATTTTTATATATTGTGTAAATTGTTTTTCCATCTGCTGTGTTAATATAAATTTTATAATCTGTATTTTCTACATCTAGTATTGCTAGATTAGAGTCTATGTTTGCTTCTTTTCCATCTGTGTCAAATATTTTTACGTTTTCATCGTTTGATGTTGCATATATATATTCTCCTGTTGTGTCTATTTGTTTATATTCAAATGGAACTATTTGTTTTCCATCAATTGAAAATACTCCATATTTTTTTCCTTTTAATGCTGTTATTGTATCATTACTTTCGTTATAAACTAATGATTGATATTCGTTGTTTATAATTTGCTTTCCGTCTTTCATTAAGCCATATTGTCCATTTTCTGCACATATTATATAAACATTTTTGCTATTTATGTCTGTTACTCTATATAAATCATTGTATTTGTTTTCAATTATTTGCTTTCCTTCAATGTTTACATATCCATATCTATATCCTTCATCTGTTGTTTTGCTTACTATGTATCCTGATTTTTTGTATCCTGTTTCTTCTTCGTAATATCTGTCACTTTCTATTCCATCATATTGCGTTTTTACTATTGTTGTTCCTTTTATGTTGATTACTCCATATTTTCCGTCTTTTTTTACTAGTAGTTCCCCTTCTTTAAATTGAAGTGTATCTATATCTTCATATATTGGATTTGTTATCTTTTTTCCTTCTATATCTATAATTCCGTATTTTCCATTTTTGCTATATTTTAGTGTTGTTTTTTCATACATTAAGTCACTTATTACATTTTTTAGTCTTAATGGTTGTATGTCTTCATATTGTGTAAATATTTCTTCTCCTTTTTCATTTAAGACTTTTGTTTTTTTATTTTCATAACATATGAATACTGCCTTTTCTGGGTTGGGAATTTTTATGTCATCATATTTTGCCTCTATTATTATGTCTCCATTTGTATTTATTACACCATATTTTTCGTTTTCTTTTACTACAAAATATTTGTATTCGTTTATTTGTGCTATTTCATATTTTTTGTTTTCTTTTTGAATTTTGTTTACTATGATACATGCTGATATTGCTATTACTGCAATTACTGCTAATATTATAATTATATTTCTTTTTTTCATATTTTTTCTTCCTTTCTCTTTCGTCTATTTTATTATAATTGTTTTGTTTGTTTTTTTCAATAATATTTTCATAATTGTAATAAAAATGTTAATATACAATGTTTTCATGTTTGTAATTGCTACATGATGATATTTGTACTTGACTTTGGTTCAATACACAATATAATAATTTCTAGAATACTTTTTGGACTCCCTTCCACTAAAGTGAACTCTTGTCCAAAAAATATTTAATAAATTTTAATATTGTTTCAATCACATTCAGTCAAATACAAATATCATCATGTAGCAATTATAAACATTGAAACTATTATCAATTAAAAACTACCCATAAAATTTTGGAATGGGTAGTTTGTGTTCGCACTTATTTATTATATTTTACAATATATTTTTCATTATTGCCGCAAGCTTATATTCTATCATTATTTTTTCTTGTGCCTCCAAATATACTGTTTTATCTTTATGTATCTTGATTAATATTGCTATTTGATTTTAGTTCTACTAATATATAATTTTTTTTAAATAAATTTGAGATAGGGTATTTATTTATTTTATTAAATAAAGGGGTAATTAAATTAATAGAAATAAATATTATTATAGTGATTAATAAACTTACAATATTAACGTATCTTGTGGTGTATTTTAACATTTCATATTTTTCACCCACCTTTTTGATTTTTGTTTTTGGATTAATTTTTTCGAAAAAATTTTTTAGATAAAAACACTCTCGTGTAGTTTGATTAAAACTGTATTTATAATACTACATTTTTCTTATTTTGTAAAGAACTTTTCATCGCAATTTTCGACACTTTTTGACAAGAAAATATGAGACAAATTAGGATTATCCCTTTTGTCTCATATCTAATTCAAAATAAAATTCTACTCCATTTTCTAAATTTTTTACTCCGTATTTATTATCATAGTTACTCATTATTGCTTTTACAAATGCAAGTCCTATTCCTGTTCCTCCATCTTCTCTATGTCTTGATTCATCTGCCTTATAAAATCTATTCCAAATCCTGTTTAAGTTTTCTTCTGAAATTTGTTTTCCCGTGTTGAATACCTTAATGCAAACTTTTTGTTCTTCTTTGTTTATTTCATTTGATATTTTAATGTATTTTTCTCCATACATTTCTTTTACATTTTTTATTGCATTTGTTAAATAATTTGTTAAAACTTGTTCGATATAGAAATCATCTGCAAATACTCTTATATCTTCATTTTCATCAAATTTTATTTCTGCTTGTTTTTCTTCTATCATCACATTTGTTTTTCTTATCACTTCTTTTTCAAGTTCTACAATGTTAAATTCTTTATTGTTAAATTCTCTTTTTCCATATTCTAGTTTCATTAGTTCTAGTAGTTGCTTTACTAGCTTATCCATTTTATTTGTTTCATCTAGTATAACTTCTGCATAGAATTTTCTACTTTCTTCATCATTGTTTACATTTTCTAGTAAGCCTTCACTATATCCTTGAATAAGAGCTATTGGTGTTTTTAGCTCATGAGATACATCTGATATAAATGTTTTTCTCATTTCGTCTATTTTTGATTTTTCTTCTATGTCTCTTTCTAGTTCTATGTTACTGTTTCTTAATTGCTTTATTGTTCTTTCTAGTTTGTCTGACATAGTATTTATGCTTCTTCCTAAGTCGTTTATTTCGTCTCTTGCATTTGTTACTTTATATTTTTGGCTGAAATCTAAGTTTGACATTTTTTTCGCTATGTTGTTTAGTTCTAGTATTGGTTCTGTAAATTTTTTAGAGACTATTGTTACCATTATTGAGGCAATTAATATTGTAAATCCTGCCATCATCAATAAGAAATTGTTTGATATACTAACACTGTCTTGTATTGAATTTAATGGTATACGTATGTATAAAAAATATCCATTTTCTAGTTTTCCTGATAACATCATATATGATAGTCCATTTTTAGAGTCTCTTTGTTTCTTTATTGTAAAATTATCGTTTGATTCTAATTCTTTTCCGCCTTGCACTTTGTCTAATATGTCATTTATACTTCCTATTACTGTTGAAAAGTTTTTGTTTGTTGTATATAAATTGATTCCATTATTATCTTTTATTAAAATGTCAAAATTGTTTTTTATTGATAGTTTTTCAAGTTCTGTTTGTAAGTCATTGTCTTGTCCTGGTGTTTTATAATAGTCGTTTAACGATTCATATACTGATTTTAATGTGTTTTGTTTTTTATATAAATAAAATTTTTCTAGGGCAAAGTTATTTACTATTATTAAGAATAGTATTATTAATAAGACTGTTGTGCTTAGTGTTAAAAATAATTTTACTTTTACTGATGAAAGTACGTTTTTTATTTTATTTAATTTCAAATTTATATCCCACACCTCTCATTGTTTTTATATATTTTCCTCTTTTTCCCAATTTATGTCTAATTTTTTTTATATGGCTGTCTATTGTTCTTGAGTCTCCATAATAATCATAATTCCATACATTGTTTAGTATTTTGTCCCTTGATAATGCTATGTTTTCGTTTTCTACTAGATATACTAATAGTTCATATTCTCTTAGACTTAGTTCTAATACTTTTCCGTCAACAGTTACTGTTCTTCCTTCTTTGTCTATTTCTATTCCTCCATAGTCTTTTACTTCTTTTTGTTCTCCTTGTGTTCTTTTTAGTATTGCTTCTACTCTTGCTACAAGTATCTTTGGACTAAATGGTTTTGATATATATTCGTCTACTCCTAGTTCAAATCCAAATAATTCATCTTGTTCTTCTCCTCTGGCTGTTAGCATTATTATTGGTATTTGTGATGTTTGCCTTATTTGCCTTAATACAGACCATCCGTCTAGTTTTGGCATCATTACATCTAATAATATTAGATCTATTTTCTCTGAGTTTTGTTCAAATACTTGTAATGCTTTTTCTCCATCTTCTGCTTCTAATATACAGTATCCTTTGGCTGTTAAGAAGTCTTTTATTAATTTTCTCATTCTTGATTCGTCATCTACAATTAATATACATTTGTCCATGTTTTTCATCCTTTCTTTTTTATTTTTGTTGAAAGTGTTTTGATTTTTATGCATAAATTTTTTATATTAATGTATTTTTTCTTATTTATTATACTTGTTTTTTGTGTCCTGTTTGTGTCTATTACTTGCTTTTTATTTTACTACATTGATTTTTATTTTGCAATAGGTTGATTTTGAACCTTTTTTGTAATATAATATTTTAGTGCAACTATGTGTTTTGCTGAAAGGAGGTTCTATATGATATTGCAATTTATCTTTACAATAATAGCAATTCTAATGATTCCTGTAACTATTCATTTTTGGAATAATCCTGTAAAATGGGTTAAGCGGTTACTAGAATCTAAAAAACTCAACCCTGATATATTTATGATTTTTCATGTAGGGCTGTGTGTACTATTTGCTATCATTGCAATATTTATGGCAGTTCCTATTATAAAGGTCTGGTTTATAAATTAAAGAGCCTAAAAAAGATCCCTGTAGGGACCTTTTTTAATTTTTTACAAATACTGTTTTTGTATCATATGCTAATTCTACATTTTCTTCTCTTAAAATTTGCATAATTTTAAAGTTTATTTTTTCTTTTTCTTCTAAGAAACTTGCATAATCTATAGAGTTTGTATAACTACAAACCATTAAATTTATTCCATTATCTGTTATATTGTCAAATCTTACTATAATTGTTTCATCTATTACGTCATCATGTTGTACTAATAGCTCTTTTATTCTTTTCTGAACAATTTGTACTTTTTCTAGTGGAGTATCTAAATCTAGGCATAGATTTACTTTGTTTCTTCTTTTTTCCATTCTACTCCAGTTTATTATTGAATCATTTGCAATTACAGCATTTGGTATATTTACTACTGAATTTTCAAATGTTCTAACTCTTGTACTTCTAAATGTAATATCTTCTACTGTCCCTTCGTAGTTTTCTACTTCTATCCAGTCTCCAACTACAAATGGTTTGTCTAAGAATATCACTAAACCACCAAATAAATTTTTTGCTGTGTCTTGTGCTGCAAGTGTTATTACAACACTTCCTACTCCTAAACCTGCTACTAATCCATTTAGGTTAAATCCTAAATCTGTTATTATCATAAATCCTGCTACTATGTATACTAATGCTCTAATTGATTTTAATATAAATTTTAGCATTGAATCTTCTACTTCTGGATTCATTTTATCTTTTAATCTATTTACTAGGCTGTTGTTTGTTGTTAGGCTGTTTGCTATTCCATTTGCTGATAGTACTATAATTGATATTTTAAATAGTTGGTCTATCCAATCATTTAACCATTTTCCTGTATTTAATGGTTGTCTTAAAAATACAAAAGCTACATATATTCCTAATACTACATAAAATACTCTTAATGGTGTATAAAATGCATTCTTTCTTATTAATTTTTTATGTCTAGTTTTTGGTTTAAATATTTTTACTGTCATGTATGCTAAGCTTCTACTTAAACATCTAAATAATATGTATATTAATATTGCAATTCCTATATCAATTATTTGTGTCGTTTGTATTCCTTTTATTGTTTCCACAAAATCTCTTATGTTTTCCATGTTTAATCTCATCCCTTTCTATCAAGAAAGACACTCACTCTTGACATTGTTTATATACTTGTCAAAAATGGGCGTCTCTGTTAATAATTTGTGTTTCTGTCAAAAAGGGGCGTCCCTTTTGACAACTTTTATCCCATGTAATCTCTTAATTTTTTAGATCTTGAAGGATGTCTTAGTTTTCTTAATGCTTTTGCTTCTATTTGTCTTATTCTTTCACGTGTTACATTAAATTCTTTTCCTACTTCTTCTAGTGTTCTAGATTTGCCGTCTTCTAGTCCAAATCTTAATTTTAATACTTTTGCTTCTCTTGGTGTTAGTGTATTCATAACTTCTTCTAATTGTTCTTTTAGAAGTGTATATGATGCTGCATCATGTGGAGCTGGACTGTCTTCGTCTTGTATAAAGTCACCTAAATGGCTGTCTTCTTCTTCTCCAATTGGTGTTTCTAATGATACCGGGTCTTGTGCTATTTTTTGTATTTCTACTACTTTTTCTACTGGAATTTCCATTTCTTTTGCTATTTCTTCTGGGGTTGGTTCTCTACCCATTTGTTGTAATAAGTTTCTTGATGTTCTTATTAATTTGTTTATTGTTTCTACCATATGGACTGGTATTCTTATTGTTCTTGCTTGGTCTGCTATTGCTCTTGTAATTGCTTGTCTTATCCACCATGTTGCATAAGTACTAAATTTGAATCCTTTTGTGTAATCAAATTTTTCTACTGCTTTTATTAATCCCATATTTCCTTCTTGAATTAAGTCTAAGAATAACATTCCTCTTCCTACATATTTTTTGGCAATACTTACTACAAGTCTTAGGTTTGATTCAGCTAATTTTTGTTTTGCCTCTTCGTCTCCTTCTAGTATCCTTTTTGCTAGATTTAATTCTTCGTCAAATGTTAAAAGTGGTATTTTTCCTATTTCTCTTAAATACATTCTTACTGGGTCATCTACACTTATTCCTTCAAAGCTTGTGTCTGTTATTTCATCTAGTTTTAATTCTTCTACTTCTTTTAAATCTTCTATGTCTGGTTCTTCTTCAAAGTCATCTGGTAATAAGTCTATACCATCTTTTTCGAATTCATCAAATACTTCATCCATTTTTTCTGGATTTACGTCATTTAGTTTTGTTGCTAAATCACTATATGTCATTTTTCCATTTTGTTTTGCTTCTGCTATTATATTGCTTATTTTTTCTTTGTCTGTTTTTTCGCTTTTATTTGTGCTTTCCTTTTTTGTTTCTTTTTCTTCTTTCACTTCATTAACTTTTTTTACTTCTTCTAAATTTTCTTCTTTTTTATTAGACATGAATTTACCCCCTACTTAATTCTTGCTAATGTAATAATAATATTACTTAACTCTTTTTCTAATTCCTTTTTTTCTTCATTGTTTGAAGTTTGTTCTAATAATTCTAAAATTTCAAGCTTTCTATTATTTAACTTGTCCCTTTTATATGCTTGAATTATATCATCTATAGCTTTCTCTAAGTTTTCTATTTCGTAGTCTTCTGCCATTATCATTGTGATTTGATTTTGTTGTTCTTGTTCTAATGTATCTATTATTCCATTAATATTACTATTTCCTTTTTCAAATTCTTCATACAATTTTTTTGCTATTTCATGATTTATTTCATCTTGAAAATCTTCTGGTTTTATGTTTTGTTTTATTATTTCAAATATTGATAAATCTCCTGATAGTAATATTGAAATTATTGTGTTCTCTCTTCTTTTTATTGCTTGTGATACTTCTTTCGTTTCTACTTTTTTGTGTGTTATTATTGGTTTTGCTTTTTCCAATATTTTTTCACTTTTATCATTTTTATATGTTAATTTGTTTACTTCTGCATAAATTGCTTCTTTTGAAATATCATATTCTTTTGCTATTTTTTCAATATATACTTCTCTTTCCATTGTGTTATCTACTTTTGAAATTAGTTTTGCAATTTCATTTAAGAATTTTATTTTATCGTTTGTATTATCTAAATCTAATTCTTTTTTTAGTATTTTTACTTTAAATTCAACTACTGAAAATGCTTTGTCTATTACATTTTGGAAACGCATATTTCCATATTTTAATATGTACTCGTCTGGATCTTTTGCTCCTTCTAATTGTATCACTCTTAGGTCGCATCCCATGTTTTGTAGAATATCTATTGCTCTTAATTTTGCTTTTATTCCTGCGTCGTCTGAATCAAAACTTAATATTATTTGTTCTGAGTTTTTTCTTAGTAACCATCCTTGTTGTTCTGTTAATGCTGTTCCAAGTGGAGCTACAACATTTGTTATTCCTCTTTGATGTAGTGAGATTACATCCATATATCCTTCAACTATTAATAACTTTTTTGTGTCTCCTTTTTTTGCAACATTTAGTCCAAATAAATGTCTTCCTTTGCTATATACTACATTTTCTGGTGAGTTTATGTATTTTGGTTTTGAGTCATCTAAAACTCTTCCTCCAAATGCTATTACTCTACCTCTAGCATCACATATTGGAAACATTAATCTGTTTCTGTATCTGTCTATGTATTGACCTCTTTCATTTTTATTGACTAACCCTGATTCTAATATTTCTTGTTCTTGGAATCCTTGTTTTTTTAACTCTTGATATAGCTCATCAAATTTGCCTGAGAATCCAATTCTAAATGATTTTAGTGTTTCATTTGTTAGTTGTCTTTTTTTTACATATTCTTGTGCCATTTTAGCTTGTGGTTTGTATAAATTTTGATGGTAGTATTCTGCTGTGAATTCATTTACTTTATATACTTTGTCTTTTAGTATTTCTCTTTGTGTATCTCCATTGTTTTGTAGTGTTGGCAATTGTATATTTGCTCTTTCTGCTAACATTTGCACTGTTTCTACAAAGTTTAGTCCTTCTATTTGTGATACAAATGTTATTACATTTCCTCCAACTCCACACCCAAAGCAGTGGAATATTTGTTTATCTGGTGAGACTGAAAAAGAAGGTGATTTTTCGTTGTGAAATGGACATAGTCCAAAGAAATTTCTTCCGCTTCTTTTTAAGTGCACATATTGTGATATGACATCTACTATGTCGTTTGATTGTCTTACTTCGTTTAATATCTCTTCACTATATCTTGCCATTTTTCCTCTCTTTCTTTCAAATAAACATACTTATATATAATATTCGACCTATTTTACATAAATCCTTCTTTGTTTTTTAAAAATTATAAATCTATTTTGTTGTGTGTTGATAATTCATAATGTACTTTTACAAAAAACATGGGCAGATAAAGTTTTACCTTTGTCCACCCTATGTTTTACTTTATAAGCTGGAGTAGTTCCTCCATCCTCCTTTTAGCTTCTGTATAGCCCAATTCACTTGCTAAGGCTATGTCTTCCGGTGTTCCAAATGTTCCCATGTTTCCTATATATGGCTTTATGAGAAAATCCGCATGTTCTTCAGGTTTTTTCCATGCATCTACATATCGTGAGTTTAAATTTGTTTTTTCCTTTTTAAATGAACAAACTAAGTTAAAACCTTTTTTGGGTAAAATTGGATTGGCTACCATTCCACCATCCCAAAATTTATAGTTTTTTTCATTTATGCGCATATGGTAATGTTCATATGCAATTGGAAAACTACAAGATGCCCGACAAGCTTCACCTAATGTTACATTAGGTGTTGTTTCTTTTGAGAATACAAATTTTTTAGGATGCCATATTCCGCCTTGATTGGCAGTAATAATCAGTTTTACTTTTAAGTCCTTAAATCTTAAGTTCTTACAATATCCATTTACTGTATCCTCTATAACTTGGCTACCCTTTCCTCCTTTAAGTCTGCTCGCATTTGAATATATCACTACAAATTCTTTTAATAGTTGTTCTATTTCTGTACATGACGTATCTAATGCAGCCAATGTAGCAATTATTGCACCTATACTAGTTCCAGAGTAACATCTTATCTGCACTTTTTCTTCTTTCAAAGCCTTTAATACTCCAACTGCTGGGACTTTTACTCCACCGCCCCGAATAGCTATATTTATTTTTTTCATTGTGTAACCTCCTTTGATTCAAGCTATCCTTTATACTTTAGACTATCTATATTATACTATAATTCATGTATATTTTCAAGTTTTATGTTAATTTACGTATTTAATAACATCATTTTATTATCTAATTTATTCACTATTTTAGCACATTGAACAAGTTCTTTTGATGTAGATTTTGTTACCTCTTTATCTGGTTTGTATTTCATTTTGTGTTCAATACTTGCCCAAAAATCCATTGCTAATGTTCGTATTTGTACTTCTACTTTTACATATATTAAATTTTGTGATAACGTAATTGGAACTTCAAGAATCATATGATAGCTTGAGTATCCACTTTTTTTAGGGTTTCTTACATAATCTTTTTCTTTTAGAACTTTTATTCCTGGTATTTTTGTAATTAAATTTCTTATTGAATATATATCTTTTTGAATTGGGCATATTGCTCTAATACCTGCAATATCATTAATATTTTTTATCATTTCTTTGTATGTATATTTTAAATTTTTGTCTTTCATCTTTTTTGTAATACTTTCTGGTGATTTTATTCTTGTATTTATGTGGTCTATTAGGTCGTATTCATAAAATAATTTAAATTCGTCTTTTAGTATTTCTAATTTTGTGTTGATTTCTTTTAATGCTACTTGATATATAAACATTACTTTTTCAAATTCTTTGCTTTTGGGATCTATTGGTGTTTCTATCTCCATTATATTTTCAATTTTTTGTAATTCTTTATTTTCTTTCATTTGGTTTCCACCTTTCTTCGGTGCTTTTAATTGATTATTATTTAACTTTCAATTTTTCTGCTCCCATATTTTTATATTTATATTATATGAGTATTTTATTTTTATATTATTCCCAAATGTTATTTTTTGTGTAAATTTTGTGTGAACTTGTTTTTTATATTTTTCAAATTGCATATATCTATACCTTTTGGAAGTTATTTTCTTCATTTCATTCAAAAAGAACTTATAACTAAAAAATATGAGCCTCTTTCACTCAGGCTTAAAGGCTCTTGCCTTTTCCCGTGAACATTCCTCATATTTTTTAGAAATAAGTTCTATTTTTCATTCCAATCAAACAATACCTTCAAAAAGGTATAGATATATGCAATTTGAATATTATTATAAAATTATCTACTTTTTCCATCTATTGTTGTTTTATCACTAAATCTAGCACCTTTTATCTGTGGTGTATTCTTAGCAACTTTGTATTTTGGCATTTTATTTACTGCATTACTTATAGCTCCAATTGTTTTTTGTCTTTTGTCTTTTGGCATATTTTCAAGTTTTTTTAATACCCATGTATTATTTAACATTTCTATTGTCTCTAGCTTATTTTGATCTAATATCATTTTATTTAATATATCTATTATTCTATCTTTTTTTTCTATTGGAATTTGTTTTATTAAATTTATAATTTCATTTTCTTTTTTCTGTAATTCTGTATTTTCACTATTTATTGGTTTAGAAATATCTATTTTCTGTATTTCTTTATCACCATTATTTATTTGTCTATAAATGTCTATCATGTCTTCTTTTTTTAATTGGTTTGCTGTATGTTTTTTTACTGTTTCTATCAAATATTTTTTTTCATCTTTTGTCATTTGGCTTAATTGTTTTGATTGTGGAATATTAATAATTCCTGTCTTGTCATATTCTATTCCTACTTGTTTTCCTAGTTCATTTAACACTATTTTTTTAAACTCTCTTTTGACAAATCTATGTTTTTTCTTCTTTTTTTCTTCCTCGTTTTCTTGATTAATTCTTTCTTCTACTATGTCATCATATTTTTTTTGTACTAATGTTGCTATATCTATTTCTATCATTTCTCCTGTTGGAATAACTTTAGATAGTGTATATATTGGTGCTATTTTTTTACTATCATCATAATAATCTTCTGCTATTTTTTGTGCTATAATATTCTTAATTACTTCATATATATCATCATTTATATTTTCCGGAGTTAGTTTATCTTTTATTCCTACTATTTGTTCTGAGAGTTCTGTATCTTTCATTTCTTTTACTTTTGCATATATTTTTTCTAATTCGTTTTTTGCTTTCTTTCTTTGTTGTTCTATTTGTCTTTGTTTTTCCTGTCTTTGAAGTTCTAATTGTTTTTGTTCTGCTTGTTTCTGTTTTTCTTGGTCATGCATTTGCTGAATTAAATCCAAATTGTCTTGTATATTCATTGCTCCCTTTTCAACTATATTTCTAATTGTGTTATCCGGAATGTCTGTTTCAGCATTGTTTATTGCTTCTACTATAACCTCATTTGGTATGTCTTCTTTTTTAGAAAATTCTATTGCTGTTCTTTCTACAAGTTGATCTGATATATTCTTCCTTTCTATCAATTCTGTTAAAAGCTTTCTTTCTTCTACTGGATCTCGATTATTTTGTATAATTTGCATTATTTTTTCTACTGTATCGTTTATTGGGTTTTCTTCTCCATTTTCTTTTTTTTCAATATATAACTTTTCTATTTCATTTGCTTTTTCATTTATCCTCTTATCAACTTGTTCATTTTCTGCACTTAGCGCTGTATTATTTCTATTTATAAAATTTTTTATTCTATCTGTTATTTTCACTCTATCACCTTATTTTCCATAATAACTATCTAGCATAATTTGTTTAATTTCTTCTACTAATGGAACTCTTGGGTTTGCTGTTGTACATTGATCTTCAAATGCTCTGTCTGCAAGAATATCAACTTTTGCCAAGAATTCTTTTTCATCAATTCCTGCCTCTTTAAATGATTTTGGAATATTTAATTTTTCATTTAATTCTTTTATTTTTTCTACTAGACTATTTACACCCTCTTCTATTGTATCTGCTTTTAGTCCTAATTTTTTAGCTAAATGACTGTATTTTTCGTCTGCTATATAATATTCATATTTAGGGAATGATACAAACTTGCTTGGCTTACTTCCATTATATTTTACAACATATGGTAATAATATTGCGTTTATTCTACCATGTGGTAAATGGAACTCTGCTCCTATTTTGTGTGCAATTGAATGGCTTACTCCTAAAAATGCATTTGTAAATGCCATTCCAGCAATTGTACTTGCATTGTGCATTTTTTCTCTTGCTAGTTTATTACTTCCATTATTGTATGCTTTTTCTAAATAATTCATTACTAATTCTACTGCTTTTTCTGCTAAACCATCTGTATAGTCTGATGCCATGTTTGATACATATGCTTCTAATGCGTGTGTTAATACATCCATTCCTGTGTCTGCTGTTACAGATTTTGGAAGGCTCATAACTAGGTCTGGGTCTACTATTGCAACATCTGGTGTTAATTCATAATCTGCAAGTGGATATTTTCTGTCTTTTTCTTTGTCTGTTATTACTGCAAATGATGTTACTTCTGATCCCGTTCCTGATGTTGTTGGTATTGCTACCATTTTTGCTTTTTCTCCTAATTTAGGGAATTTGTAAGTACGTTTTCTAATGTCCATGAATTTTAATTTTAATCCTTCGATATCTGCTTCTGGATGTTCATAAAATAGCCACATTCCTTTTGCTGCATCCATTGGGCTTCCTCCACCTATTGCTATTATTACATCAGGTTTAAAACTGTTCATTTGTTCTACACCTTTTTTAATTGTGTCAAATGATGGGTCTGGCTCTACATCACTAAATATCTCTGAATGTACATATTGTTGTCTTTTTCTTAAATGATATAAGATTCTATCTACATATCCTAATTTGACCATTCCTTGGTCTGTTACTATAAAGGCTCTTTCTATATCTGGCATTTTTTCTAAGTATGCTATTGAACCTGCTTCAAAATATATTTTTTCTGGAACTTTAAACCATTGCATATTAACTCTCCTTTTCGCAACTCTTTTTATATTTATTAAGTTTACTGATGACACATTTGCTGTTGTTGAATTTTTTCCAAATGAGCCACATCCTAATGTAAGTGATGGCATATTTGTGTTATAAATGTCTCCTATTGCTCCATGTGTTGATGGTGAGTTTACTATTATTCTTCCTGCTTTTAAAGTTTCTGAAAATTTTAAAATTGTATCTTGATTTTCACTGTGAATTGCTGCTGAGTGTCCAAGACCACCGAATTCTAGTAGTTTTTCTGCTTTTGCTATTCCTTCTTCTTCATTTTCAACAATGTAATATGTTAAAACTGGACTTAGTTTTTCTTTTGAAAATGGATAGTTGCTTCCTATTCCTTCTTCATATACAACTATTACTTTTGTATCTTCTGGTACTTCAAAGCCTGCTTCTTTTGCAATTGTATATGGTGATTGCCCTGGTACATGTGATTTTAGTTTATATCCATATTCTTCTGTATATTCAAACATTGAGTTTTGTAATTTTTGTTTTTCTTCTGGATTTACAAAGTAGCATCCAGATTCTCTCATTAATTTTTCAAATTCTTGATATATATCTTTATCTACTAATACTGCTTGTTCAGATGCACATATCATTCCATTATCAAATGATTTTGATAGTACTAAATCATTTACTGATGTTTTTAATTTTGCTGTTTTGTCTATATAACAAGGTACATTTCCTGGCCCTACTCCTAGTGCTGGTTTTCCGCATGAGTATGCTGAACGTACCATTCCTGTTCCACCTGTTGCTAATATTAGGTTTACATCTGGGTGGTTCATTAATAACCTTGTTGCTGTTATTGATGGTTCTTCTATCCATAATATGCAGTTTTCTGGTGCTCCTGCTTGAACTGCTGCATCTCTTAATATTCTTGCAGCTTCAGAACTACATTTTTGTGCTGATGGATGGAATCCAAATATTATTACATTTCTAGTTTTTGCTGATATTATTGATTTAAACATTGTTGTTGATGTCGGATTTGTTACTGGTGTTACTCCTGCTATTATTCCAACTGGTTCTGCTATTTCTAGATATCCTTCTTCATCATTTTCATTTATTACACCAACTGTTTTTTCGTTTTTAATGCTGTGATATATATATTCTGTTGCAAACATGTTCTTTGTTATTTTGTCTTCATATATTCCTCTTCCTGTTTCTTCTACTGCCATTTTTGCTAGTTCCATATGATGTTCTAGTCCTGCCATTGACATTGCTTTTACAATGTTATTTACTTGCTCTTGATCTAGTTTTAAATATTCTTCTGATGCCTTTTTTGCCTTTGCAACTAATTCATCTATCATCTTTTGTATTTTTTCTTCTTCTAAATTTTCTGCCATAAGATTTCCTCCTTGGTATTATTTTATCCTTTTTTATTATATATTATTAGAAAAATTTGTCAACTCTTTTATAATATTAAAAAACCAGAATTAAGATTTTGTACGCAGTGCAAACTGCTACAAAATCTAATTTCTGCCATATTTATTTTCTACATAAAGTTATCATACTATGATAACTTTCCTAGAATATAAAAAGAAGCATTTTTTATAAAATGCCTCTTTTTTCAATATATTAATACAAATATTTTTGTGGGTTTACATGTTCGCCATTAATTCTTATTTCAAAATGTAAATGTGGTCCTGTTGAATTACCTGTACTACCTACTAGGGCTATTACATCTCCTGCTTTTACTTCTTGTCCTTCTGTTACATACATTTTGCTAGTATGTGCATACCAAGTTTCTACACCGTTTCCATGATCTACTTTTACCAAGTATCCATATGATCCACTATATTTAGCACATGTTACTTTTCCATCTGCAACTACTTTTATTTGAGTTCCTTTACTTGCTGCTATATCTAATCCTGTGTGTGTTGATACTCTTATTTTACTACTAGCCCCATATCTTGAAGAAATTGTTCCTGATACTGGTAGTGTTGCTATTTTTATTCCATTTATTTGAGTTATTTCATTTTCTGTATTTGTTTTAATGTCTAACTTTTCTATTATATTTTCTTTTGCAACTTCAAGTGTATTTGCATTTAAATCTTTTTCATTATTAGTTGTTTTTTCGCTAATTTCTAATTCTACATTTTGATTTGATACTTCCTTTATGTCTTCTACTAATTTTTCTGCTGTTTCTTTGTCTGCCACACTTTCAATCGCTTTGCCATTATGTGCTATTTCATAATATTTATATGTTATTTCAAGTTCATTTTGCAATGCTATTATTACATCACTTTCATTATCTTGTTGTGTTCTTTCTACTAATTTTAATTCATATTCTGGAGTTGTAGTTAATTTCACATTTTCCACATTTTTGTTACTGTAGTTTTCTATGTTATTTTTTATTGATTCATTTAACGCTTTTTTATTATTTATATACCCTACTTTTTCTCCAGAAATCTTTACTTCATACATTGGTTTATATTTTATTAATATTATCGCGATTATAAAACCAATTGCTATTAAAGCAATATTTAAAAATTTTAATGTTTCTTTTGTATAAAACTTAAATTTTTTTATACTAATATAATCCACTCTCCTTTTTAATTCTTAAGCGCGAACATCTTTTATTATACTATATATTTTGCTCATTTTCAAATTATGTATACCTTATTTGCTATTTTTTCCTTTTTTTTCTAGTTATTAATTATTATTTTTGTTTATTTTTATTATTTTTACTCTTTTTTACTCTTTTTTTCATAATTTTTCTTTTATTTTTGTTTAAATTTATTTTTAGTATTTTAAATTATTACAATTTTCGACACGCTTTTTAAGTATTTTTTTAATTGTTTAGGCTTTTATTGATTTATTAGTTTATTTTTCTCGTTTTGTTACTTCAAAACTTATAAGTTAAATGATATATTATTGTTATAAATTTGAACGATAATTGCAAAGTTATAAAATTTGGAACTTAAAATTTAAAAATTTTGGTTCCAATAAGCGGAGCGAATAAAGTGAAAGGATGGTGATAAAGATGGCAATCGATTATAGTGTTATTGGTTCTAGAATAAAACAAGCTAGACTTGCTAAAAATATGACTCAAGAGGATTTAGCAGATAAAATTGATATTTCTGTTGCTTTCTTAAGTAGAGTAGAAAGAGGTAATTCTCATATTAATTTAAAAAGATTAAATCAATTATGTGGTTTATTAGATGTTTCAGAAGGTTATTTACTAAATGGTGCTTCTAGCAGTTCTGAAAATTATTTAGATAAAGAATTTACTGATTTGATTAAAAGTGTTTCTCCAGAGAAACAAAAATTAATTTATAATGTTGCAAAAACAATTGCTGAAACAAATATGAATGAAGAATAATAATAAAAAATTGCCAATAAGGTTAAAATCTTTTGGCAATTTTTTAATTTATTGTGGTATTTGTTGGTCCTGTTCCTACAACAGCTTCTTGTAAAGAGCGCCACGTATTACATCCAATTATTCCATCAGCTGTTAATCCTCTTGATTTCTGATAATTGATTACAGCATTTTGAGTTGCTGCTCCAAATATTCCGTCTAGTCCATTTGTTCTAAATCCTAATGTATTTAAATCATCTTGAGCTATACATACATAGTTGCTTAAACTTCCTCTTTTTAGTTGTGGAAATCCACCAGTTGAACATGCTGGTTTTCCAAATCGTTTATCAAAATGTACCCATGTTGGCGTTAATGAAATCGGTTCAACATAATACCATACTCCTGAATTTTTTGCTGAATTCCATAGTCTTGTTCTTTGTGTAGAGCTTAGTGTTTGCCCTACGTCAAATGCTACTCCTGCATAATGTTGACTTTGGTTTCCGATGTCCTCCTTCATATGGCCTTTTGAATGCAAAACCTACTGGTATAGGAGCTCCAAAAATATATCTTTGGCTATTCCAACTTTGCATTGTTCTTTTTGTTGTCCATAATATATTACTTTTGCTTGAGCCTCTAAATTCTCTTACCCTTAATGTTCCATTTGTATTATATGGCATTGGTTCTGCCTCGCCTCTATAGTATGTTTCCATTCTATCTGTATCATTATTAAATACTAATATTTTTGCCAAAAGAAAACCCCCTCATATATTTTTTATTTTATTATATGAGGGGATATATGTATTTGTTACTATTTTACTTCCTTGCATCTAACTATTACTCTTAATTTGCTATCATTTGTACATGTTATTAAAGTAAGTTCTTTTCTTCCTCCTGTTAATTGTGTTGTATCGCTTGTATCGTTAGGATCTACTGTGTGTTTATCGTATACTTCATAATTTATAGTTCTTCTTGTTAGGTCAGTTAATTTTACTGTATCTCCAACTACTAAATTGGGAACTTTACTAAAGAATTTACTATTTCTATAGTTATGTCCTACTATACAGAAATTACCTACTTCATTTGGGTCACATCCGTGATATTTAACTGGTGAGCTTTTTAGTAGTGATTCTGTTTCTTCTAGGCTTCCTGTTTCACCTTGTAATACTGTATATTTTACATTTATTTTTGGTATTTCTACTGTTGAAATAATTTTATATTTATAACCTCCTGCATTTGTTTTCCATTCTGCTTGATTATTTGCATTTGCTACATTTGTTTTTTCTTCATTGTTTGATTGTATATTTTCTTCCTGATCTTTATCTTCTGTTAAATTGTCTAAAACTACTAAAAGTATATCGTCTTTTGCAATTGTTGTGTCTTCTTCTTTGGTTTCTGATAAAGTTTGATTCATATCAGCTAATAATTGTTCTGATGCTGCTGCACTTTTATTTCTGTCATATTCTGCATATATATAAAGAGAAGTTAGAATGCATACAACAAAAAGTGATATTATAAAATAAAATTTATATATCTTCTTTTTTCTCTTTAGTTCTGGTGTTATATATAATTTTTCTGTAACTAAAATTTGATTCATTCTAACCTCCTTATAAAATACAATCCTTTATAAATTATAACATATTTACTAATATTTTTAAACTTTTTTTATAAATTATCTGAAATTTTTTCAAATTGTTCTAATGTTAATTCTTCTGGTCTTATGTTTTCATTTATTTGTAGTGATTTTAATAATTCTATTCCTTGATTTTTATTTTCAAATATTTTATTATTTGTCAATGAATTTAATAGTGTTTTTCTTTTTTGCATAAATGCGCATTTTATTACTTTGAACATTTTTTCTTTGTTTTTAGGTGTAACAATTGGTTCTTTTCTTATATTTAATTTTATTACTTTTGATGTTACTGCAGGTTCTGGGATAAATGAACTATTAGGTACTTCCATTATTGCTTCTGATGTTGCATAATAATATACTGCATATGTTATTGCTCCTGTGTTTTTTTCTCCTGGTGTAGCTATTAGTCTGTCTGCTACTTCTTTTTGTATCATTACTGTTATGCTTTCTAATTCTAGCTCTTCTTCTAGTAATTTCATTATTATTGGTGTTGTAATGTAATATGGTAAGTTTGCTACTATTTTTACTTTTTTTATTTTTCCTTCTGTTTTTTCTTTTTCTATTATATTTTTTAGGTCTACTTTTAGTACGTCATTGTTTATTAGTTCAAAATTATTGTATAGTGAAAATCTGTCTTCTAGTATTTGTAACATTTTGGTGTCTAGTTCTATGCATATTACTTTTCCTGCTTTTTCTAGTAAGTATTTTGTTAGTGTTCCAAGTCCTGGTCCTATTTCTATTACTAAGTCTTGTTTTTCTATATTGCTACATTCTACTATGTTTTTTACTACTTGTTCGTTTATTAAGAAGTTTTGTCCTAGGTTTTTGTTTGCTTTTATGTTGTATTTTTTCATTATGAATTTTGTCTCTTCTAAAATATTTTCCATTTTTGTTCCTTGTATATTGAATTTAGGTTTTTTGAATTTGGTTTTGCCTATAAACCTTTTTCTTTTTATTTACTTTTGTATTATATCATTTTTTGCTTTTTTATTCAATATTTTGTTTTCTGTATTTTTATCACTATTATTAAATACAGATATTTGACTTTTATGGAATATTTTGTTATGCTTTAATTAACGTAACCTTATAAAATAATAAGTCCTTTGAATAAAGGCACATTAGAAAAGGAAGGTAACATTATGTTTGATTCAGAAAATTTTAAGTACTTAGTAATTTGTTGCACTACAGATTCCTCTAATTTATTGGATGATATTTTAGAGAAAAGACGGGAACAAATCAAAAAATCTTTTGTCTCCACGGCTGTATGTTCTGGTTTAGTTAAAGATACGGCAGAGAAGATGTCCGATGATTTTTTTATAGCGGTTTGTTTTTATGTTAAGCATCTCTTTGGAAAAGTATTGGCTAATTTTTCTAAGAAGAATCCTGAGATACTTGATACCACTTTTATGATGCTATTGCTTGATATTAGTACCCCGTCAAATGGCATGTTTAATTCGGTAGTGTCTACCGCGATTTACTATACTTTTGTTCCTTTTTTAGATCTACATTTTCCCTCCCTTTAAGGGAGGGAATGTACCTCATATTATCTGTTTTATATGATTTATATTGAATTTTCCACTTTTTATTAATATTTCCACAACATCAAACCTGATATATTCATTTATCATTTTGTTTTTATATAAAAAATATCTAGCGGTTTTTAATATATGTTTCATTTTTTGTTTTGTTACAGCTTCTGATGGAAGGCCAAATACTATATTGCTACGGCTTTTTACTTCTATAAACACAATTTCATTTTTATCTTTTGCAATAATATCAATTTCACCCTGTTTGCAATAAAAATTTTTTTCTAAAATAGTATATCCTTGTTTTTGCAAGTACTCAGTTGCAAGATTTTCGCCTGCATTTCCAAATTGTTTTTTTATATGTATTTTCATATTTTCTTCTTTTCTCCCTTATAATGTTTAATAATTTTCAGCATTTTTTATAATTATTTCCTGGAAGTGCTACTATTTTTTCTTCAAGCTCAAGCATCATTAACTTGTAGTTTATTTCATTAATTGACATGTGTGTTATTTTTACTATTGCATTAATATGTTTCGGTTCTTCATAGCTTAAGATATCATAGATTTCTTTTAATTCCTGCGAAACTTCTTTTTCTTTTTGTTTTATAATTTCTTTTTTCTTTAAATTTAATTCAGGATATTTTTTTATAATCTCTTCTGGTTTTGTTACTAAAAATGCTCCTTGTTGTATTAATCTGTTTGGTGTTATGCCTTTTGGATTGTCTAAACTTGATGGTATGCAAAATACATTTTTTTCTAGCTTTCTGGTTATTCTTGCTGTAACACTTGTACCACTTCTATGTCCCCCTTCTACTACTAATGTTCCAATTGATAAACCTGCTACTATCCTATTTCTTTCTAAAAAATGCTCATATGTTGCCTCTTCATTTTCTTTATATTCGCTTATTACAAGGCCTTCATTTTCTAATATTTGCTTATATAGTTTTTTATTTTTTTCTGGGAATATATTGTTAAATCCACATGGTAGTACTGCTATTGTTTGCCCCTGTGTTTTTAGGCTTGTAGTGTGTGCTATTTCATCTATTCCCTCAGCCATTCCGCTTACAATTGTTAATCCATATAGGCTTAATTCTTTTGTAAATTCTTTTGCCATTTTTTCTCCGTATTGTGTTGGTTTTCTCGTTCCTATTATTGATATTCCGATTCATTTTTAATAGTTCCATGTTTCCTTCTACATATAACACTTGTGGTGGTTGTTTTAGTTTTTTTAATTGTTCTGGATATATTGGATCTGATATACTTATTTCCATTAAAATTTATCTCCATATTTTCTGTCTAAATTTCTATATTGAATTGCTTCTAAAATGTGTTGTTTTTCTATGTTCTCTTTTTCTTCTAAGTCTGCTATTGTTCTGGCTACTTTTAATATTCTTGAATATGCTCTTGCACTTAGTCCTAGTTTGTTAAATGCCTGCTCTAGTATTGTTTTGGATTGTTGGTCTATCTTGCAGTATTTTTCTATCATTTTTGGTGTAAGTTCAGCATTTGAATACATTCCAGTATTTTTATATCTTAAGTATTGTATTCTTCTTGCTTTATTTACTCTTGATTTTATTTGATTTGATGTTTCTGGTTTTATATCAGAATTTAATTTTTGATATTTTACTGGTTTTACTTCAACATGTAAGTCTATTCTGTCTAGTAATGGTCCACTTATTTTATTTAGATATTTTTCTATTGCTATCTTAGAACAATTGCATGTTTTTTCTTCACTTCCATAATATCCGCATGGACATGGATTCATACTTGCTATAAGCATAAAGTTTGATGGATATTCTACTTTTGAATATAGTCTCGATATTGTTACTTCTTTGTCTTCTAGCGGACCTCTTAGTATTTCAAGTGTGGTTCTATTAAATTCTGGTAATTCGTCTAAAAACAAAACACCATTATGTGCTAAACTTATTTCTCCTGGTTTTGGATTTCTTCCACCACCTATCATTGATGTTGGTGATATTGTGTGATGTGGGCTTCTAAATGGTCTAGTTGTTACAATTCCTATGTTGTTGTCCAGTATACCAGATATACTATGTATTTTTGTTACATCTAATGATTCTTCAAATGTTAAGTCTGGCAATATTGTTGGTATTCTTTTTGCTATCATTGTTTTTCCTGAACCTGGTGGACCAATTAATATGCAGTTGTGTCCTCCTGCTGCTGCTATTTCTAATGCTCTTTTTACATTTTCTTGTCCTTTTACTTCTGAAAAGTCTAGTTTTCCTTTACTTTTTTTGTTAAATATTTTTAATATGTCTATTTGTGCTTTTTCTATTTTTTTATTTCCGTTTAGATAGTCTATTACTTCTTGTAAATTTTGTACTCCTATTATTTCTAAATTTTGTATAACTGCTGCTTCTCTTTCATTTGCCTTTGGGAGTATTACTTTTCTAATTCCTAAATTCATTGCTTCTATACACATTGGTAATACTCCATTTATTCTGTTTATTTTTCCATCTAATGATAATTCTCCTATAAATATTGTGTTTTCTAGTTTGTTGTTTATTATTTCTTTTTGAGCTATTAGTATTCCTATTGCTATTGGTAGGTCGTAACTTGTTCCTTCTTTTTTGGTACTTGCTGGTGCTAAGTTTATTATTATTCTTCTGCTTGGAAATTCTATGTTTGAGTTTTTTATTGCTGATTTTATTCTTTCTTTTGACTCTTTTACACTTGTATCTGGCAGGCCTACTATTTCAAATGTTGGTAGCCCTCCTGTTATGTCTGTTTGCACTTCAACTAAACTTCCTTCTATTCCGGTTAATGAAATTGTTTTTATGTTTGATATCATATTTTTTCCTTTCCTTTTAGATTTTTTGTTAATAAATACTGATTTTCCATGTGCTGTTTATTGATATATTGATATTTGTAAGTGACCTCGGTTCAATACACAATATAAGATTTTCTAAAATATTTTTTGTACTCCCTTCCACTAAAGTGAACTCTTGTCCAAAAAATATTTAATAAATTCTAATATTGCTCCAATCACATTTGGTTACTTACAAAGAAGAATATATCAATAAACATCACTATGAAATTATTATTTAGTAACTTTATTTTTCTAAAATTTACTAAATTTATTGATTTTTAAATATCTTTAATATAAAATAATGTTATAATTTTTAACAAAAGAGTGGTGAAAATATTGAATAAAAAAAACAACCAAAAAAATAATAAAAATACAAATAAAAAAGTAACAAAAATAAATACTGAATTTAAATCTCAAAATTTTATATATACAAAAAAAATTAAAACAATATTTATAGTAATAATTTTAATTTTTGCACTATTGATAGGTAGAATCGGCTTTCTACAATTTGTACAAGGAAATTATTTAAAAGAACTTGCATATAATCAGCAATCTATTAATCAAATTATCAGTCCTAAAAGGGGTTCTATTTATGATTCTACTGGTAAAGTGCTTGCTACTAGTGCTTCTGTTGATACTATAACTATAAACCCTGAAAAAATAAAAGATTCTAAAAATTCTGATAATACTCAAGCTTTAAAAGAAAAGGTTGCTAAAGCTTTTTCTGATATTTTTGAACTTGATTATGATGAAACTTTAAAAAAGGTTACAGGTACTTCAAAAGTTGAAACTATTGCCAAAAAAGTAGAACAATCTAAAGTTGATCAATTAAAAAAATGGATGGATGAAAATAATGTTTCTGTTGGAATAAATATTGATGAGGACACAAAAAGATATTATCCATATAGTACTGTTTTATCTCAGGTTATTGGTTCTTGTGGTAGTGACAATCAAGGCTTAGCTGGTATTGAAAATAAATGGGATAAGGTCTTAGCTGGTACTCCTGGTAAAATTGTTAGTTCAAAAAGTGCTAGTCAAGAAGAAATTCCTAATACTGAGGAAACCTATATTGCTGCTGAAAATGGTAGTGATTTAACTCTTACTGTTGATTTAAATATTCAAACTATTGTTGAAAAATATTTAAAGCAAGCAGTTGTGGATAATAATGTTGAAAATGGTGGTAATTGTATTGTTATGAATCCTAAGACTGGTGATATATTGGCAATGGCCACTTATCCAAATTATGATTTAAATCAACCTTTTACACCTAATGAATATGTAGCAAAAACTTATGATTCTTTAAATAGTGAAGAGAAGGTAAATGCAATTTATAAGATGTGGTCTAATAAGTCTGTTTCTGAGTTATATGAACCTGGTTCTGTATTTAAACTTATTACTGCATCTGCCGCATTAGAAGAAAATATTACTGGTACAGATGTTAGTGGCGATTTTTATTGTCCTGGTTATGAAATGGTAGATGGAGTTAGAATAAATTGTTGGAAAACAGATGGTTCTCATGGTTCTCAATCTTTAAGAAAAGCATTAGAAAATTCATGTAACCCTGCACTTATTCAATTAGGTTCTAGAATCGGTACTGCAACTTTATATAAATACTATAAATCTTTTGGATTCTTTGATACAACTAGTGTAGATTTGCCTGCTGAGGCTAGTTCTATTTTTAAAGAACAATCTACTGTTATACCTGTTGAAAGAGCAACTTATTCATTTGGGCAACGTTTTAGTATTACTCCTTTGCAAATGATTACTGCAATTTCTGCAATTGCTAATGATGGTATTTTGATGAAACCAAGAATTGTAAAATCTATTACTAATACGGATACTGGTGCTGTTACAAATATTGATACAGAAGAAGTTAGACAAGTTATTTCTACTGAAACAGCTTCAAAGGTTAAATCTATGATGCAATCTGTTGTTGAAGATGGTACTGGTTGGAGAGGCGGAGTTACTGGTTATACTGTTGGTGGTAAAACTGGTACTTCTGAACCAAGAGCTGGTAGAGAAGATATTGATGGTTATGTTGCTACTTATGTTGCAATTTCTCCTGTTGAAGATACTCAAGTTGTTTTATTACTTAATTTATATAAACCTCCAAAGAGTAATCACCAAGGTGGAACATTGGCTGGACCTGTTGTTTCACAAATGTTAACTGAAATTTTACCATATTTAGGAATTCCATCAGATGCTGAATCTACTGATGATTCTGATTTAATTACAGTTCCTGAGGTTAGAAATAAAACTATTGCAGAAGCAGAAAAGGTTCTTACAAATGCTGGTTTCACTTCAAAAATTACAACTTCTAATGATAAAAATAGTACAGTTGTTACAGATCAAGTTCCAAAGCCAGGTGTTTCTTTATCAAAAGGATCTACTATTATGCTTTATGATCAAGATACTCGTGTATCTACAACTGTTCCAGATTTAACAGGAAAAAGTAAATATCAAGCAACTTCTGAATTAAAAAATGCAAATTTAAATATTAGTATTGAGGGCTCTGGTACTGTTGTTTCACAAGATCCGCCTAAAGGTTCTAATGTTGATGCTGGTACTGTAGTAAAAGTTACATTAAAGTCACATTAATATAATTTTGTTTTAAGAGGGATGTAAAAATCCCTCTTATTCCATTTTTTCTTCAAGCCAATATTTTTCTACAAGTTCATCTAGCTTTTCTATATATTTGTTTTTATTTTTTATTTTTTCTAATGTATATTCATTTGCTCCTTTTAAATATTGAATCCATTGTTCTTTTCCTGTCATATTATTTTCATCGTAACATTTAAATTTTGGTAATTCTATTGTATACATTTCTAATTCTTCAAGTTTTATATTTCCTTCATTCGTTTTTATTCTTATTATTTTTTGATATTCTTTTGAAGAAAAATATTTAAAGTCTAGTAAGTTTATTGTTATTGTTTTTGCAAATTCTCTATTATCTCCATATTCTAGTTGATTTAGATGAATTTGAGAATAATACATTAACATTTTGGTTTGTACATATATTCCATCTATAAATTGAATTCCTATATTTATTTCTTCATTTTCTGCTGTTGTTACTCTTACATCTGCTATTCCAAAATTTTCTTCCTTTGGTAGGTATTTTTCTATCTTTTTTAAATATGGATTTAATGATATTTCTTTTATATTAATATCTAATATTGCTTCTATTAAGTTTTTTAGAATGTCTAAACAATCTTCAGAATTTAATATTCTTCTGAAAACATAGTTACTGTTTGATACAAACTTTTGATTCACTTTATGCGTTTTCACCTCCATTTTTAATGTTTTAAATTTGGATTTTTTAAAATTAGATCTAATTTAATTTTGATTAAAAGCTTTTGATTTAAAATTTAAATAGATTATAACTGCTTATTTTTGTTGTGTCAATATTTTTCTTTATTTTTATAAAAAAATCGACCGCAAAATTCGACATTTTGAGAACTTTGCGGTTTGTTATTTACTCTTTATTTAAATATTCTACTACTTCTTCTATACTTTTTTGTGGTGTTGAGGCTCCTGCCATTATTCCTATTGTATTTGCATTTTTTATATCATTTTGTGAATTTTCTAATTCTTTGTATGTTTCTATACAAAGAGCTTTTTTGCAATTTTCTATTGCTACTTCATATAATTTTTTTGTATTAGAGCTGTTTTTTCCACCTATTATTATCATAATATCAACTTTTTTTGATAATTCTTTTGTTTCTATTTGTCTTTGTTCTGTTGTTGCACATATTGTATTTTTTATTACTAATTCTATATTTTTTGGTAATTCATTTTCTATTATTTCTTTTATAATATAAAATTTTTCTAAACTATATGTTGTTTGTGAGATTACTAAAAGTTTTTTTATTCCTGATTTTTCTAGTTTTTCTAATGCTTTAAATGTGTCATCTTCTTTTTCTATTATATATGAGTTTTTATTGCAATGACTTATTGTTCCTAAATTTTCTGGATGTTTTGAACTTCCACATAAAAATACAAAATAACCTTTTTGTGAGTAATCTTCTACTATTTTGTGTATTCTTAATACATTTGGACATGTATAATCTTTTAATTCTATATTTCTTTTCTTTGCCTCTTCGTAAATTTCTTTTGGGACTCCGTGTGCTCTTATTATAGTTGTTCCCTTTGCATCTTCTATATTCTCTATGAATTTTATTCCTTGTTCTTCCAAATCATTTATAACTTGCTTATTATGCACTATTTCGCCTAGACAATAGACATTTTTTGAGTTTTTATTTTCATTTTTTGCCCCATCTACTGCTTTTTTTACCCCATAGCAAAATCCAGCTGTTTTTCCTACTAGTATCTCCATATTTCGTTCCTTTCTGTTATTTTACCATTTCTAATATTTCTTTTTTTAATTCTTCAACAATTTTATCTTGTGGTATTTTTCTAATTATTTTTCCTTTTTTGAATAACAATCCTTCTTTTATTCCCCCTGCTATTCCTATATCTGCATTTTTGGCTTCTCCTGGTCCGTTTACAGCACATCCCATAACTGCAACAGTTATATTTGAATCTATTGTTTGCAAGAATTCTTCTACTTCTTTTGCAATTGGAATTAAATCTATTTGTGTTCTTCCACATGTTGGACACGCTACTATTGTTGGTGAATTTTTGTATAAATTGCAGTCTTTTAGAATTTCTTTTGCTACTTTTATTTCTTTTATTGGATCATCTGAAAGTGATACCCTTAATGTGTCTCCTATCCCTTCTCTTAATAGTATTCCAAGCCCAATGCTTGATTTTATTGTTCCACTAAATTCTGTTCCTGATTCTGTTATTCCTAAATGTAATGGACAATCAAATTCTTTTGCAGCTTCTTCATATGCTGATATACACAAGTCTAAATTTGATGCTTTTAATGATATTGCATAATCATAAAAATTTAATTTTTCTAGTATATCTACATGTCTTTTTGCACTTTCTACCATTGCTTTTGCAGTTGGTTTTCCATTATATTTTTCTAGTAAATCTTTTTCTAACGAACCACCATTTACACCTATTCTGATTGGTATATTTTTTTCTTTACATTTATCAACAACCATTTTTACTCTTTCTTCTGAGCCTATGTTTCCTGGGTTTATTCTTACTTTATCAACTCCTGCATCTATTGCTTCTAATGCGATTCTGTAATCAAAATGAATGTCGGCAACTATTGGGATGTGTATTTGTTTTTTTATTTTTTTTATTGCTTTTGCGTCTTCTATATCTAGACATGCTACTCTTATTATTTCACATCCTGCTTTTTCTAAATTTAATATTTGTTTTACTGTTGCATTTATGTCCTTTGTTTTTGTGTTACACATTGATTGTATTACTACTTTGTTTTGTCCTCCTATTTGGACATTTCCTACCATTATTTTTCTTGTATTTTCTCTTTTCATTTTTTACCTCTTTTTATTTCGATACTTTTTATTTTAAATATTTTTAACCTCGGTTCTTTTGGGACATTTTTGTCCCATCAGAAACGTCCCAACTGGCCCCAACTGGCCCCAACTGGCCTATAACAAAAAATAGAAAGAACTTATCTTTCTATTTCTTTGTTGCTATATAATATCCTACTCCTCTTTTTGTTATTAGTATTTTAGGACTAGATGTGTCTTTTTCTATTTTTTCTCTTATTCTTCTTACTGTAACGTCAACTGTTCTTATGTCTCCATAATATTCATATCCCCATACTTTTTCTAGTAGTGTTTCTCTTGTAATTACTTGGCCTGGTTGTGATGCTAAGAATTTTAGCACTTCAAATTCTCTTAGAGTTAGGTCTATTATTTCTCCTCTTACTTTTACTTCAAATCTGTCTAAGTCTAGTTCTAAATCATTTACTTTTATTATATTGTCTGCTTCTGTTTCTGATATTTCTTGTATTGGTTCTTTTTTTACATTTGATATTTCATTTTTTCTTAAATTTGCTTTTACTCTTGCCATTAGTTCTCTTACACTGAATGGTTTTGTTATATAGTCATCTGCTCCTAATTCTAGCCCTACTATTTTATCTATTTCTGCATCTTTTGCTGTTAACATTAATATTGGTATATTTAAGTAATTTTTTACTCTTTTACACACTGTTAGCCCATCCATTTTTGGTAACATTATATCTAGTAACATTAAATCTGGTTTTTGTTCTAATGCCATATTTACTGCTGTTACTCCGTCTGTTGCTTCTAGTGTTTCATATCCTTCTTTTTTTAGATTATATACTAGTACATCTATTATTGCTTGTTCGTCATCTACTACTAGTACTTTTTTTGTTTCTTTTTCTAAATTTTCTTCCACAAAAATTCCGCCTTTCTGTAGCTTTATTTTTATATATGTATTTTATATCACAATTTTGGGGATTATACAAGTATTTGATTGATTTTTTTCTTTTAATTTTGTCATAATTTATTTGGTCTAAAAACAATATATGCGTATATTTTTATATTTTCTTCTATGTTTTTTGATTTATAGTTGAAAATATATAATATACGCATTTTTTTATTTTATTACATATGCTTGTTCTGCTGTTCCATTTCCTGATGTTACTTGGACATTAGAATTTAGAGTTATGCATGGTCGGAAAGTACATTCATTAGTACTATTGTTGGTATCTGAATTGCACAATCCATTAGCATCAATAAATCCCATATTAACAATATGAACATTAAAGCTTGAGTGGTAAGAGTCAGCATCTATACAACGAGATGATACCCAATATGGTGAATAATTATTTCCATTATTTATAAACAGTTCATAATATTTAGTGTCTTTAAAACTGTCCGTATTATTCATAGAATGAAACCAATATGTCTTTCTTAATATCCATGAATTTACTTGTGGTTTTGTTGTTTGATTTATAAATTCTGTTTGTTCACTTACATCTAATTCTGTTCCTACTGTTCCATTTACTGTTTGTTCTTTTTCTTTTAGCAATATTTCTGGATAATATTTAGTTGATGGTGAATATGGTGTTGTATCTTCTGTTGGTTGTGTTTTCATATATTTTGTTATATCTTCTATTTTTAGGTTTTGTACTTTATTTGCTAATTTTGAATTAGTATATAATGTACTACATGCATCATCTATCAATTTTACTGCATTATTATATCCATTGTATCCTGATAATGTTATTGTTGATGTAGTTGGAACTTCGCTTATTAATCTTACTTGTCCATTTTGTACATCAAGTACTCTCCATTTTAAATCTTTTTCTTGCGTTAATGTTGATGTTGTATTTGCTGTTGAACCTGAATATATTGCTAAATTTGATATTAATGTTGTATATTTTGTATCTGTATTTGATACTGTATCTGGTATATATGATACATAATCTCCAACTTTTACTTTGTCTGCTAATTTTTCTGCCTTTTCTCCTGTTGTTCCTGAGATATACTTATTTAATTCGTCTTCATATTCATTTAATGTTTTAGCTTGATTTTCTGCTGCATTTTGTGTTTTATCTCTTGCCTCTTTTGCTTTTGCAAATAAACCTGTATTTGTTAGTGATGATATCGTTATACCTGCCAATATCAATAAAATAATAATTGTTATTACTAGTGCTACTAGCGTTATTCCTTTATTTTCCTTTCTTAACATTATTAAAATCCTCCTTTGTATCTTTCAAATGATACTGTTAAAAATATAACCATTTATCAAATTTATTATTCATTTGTACCATTTTTAAAATTCACAAATTAAATGTATACCGCATTTAAATTCGTATTTTGTGAATTTCTAGTTTGATTTTAACATAACTATAAATGTTTTTCAACAGTTTCGGTTATACTTTATTAAACTTTTATATGCTTTTACAATTTTAGCATATTTTATTTGATGTAAAAAAATGTGAGACAAATTGGACTATCTCTCTTGTCTCACATTAAAACCTCTACATTAAAAATTCCGTTTTCTTCAAGTCTTATTTCTTTTTGTTCTCCCAATTCTATTCCATTTACAATAACCCTTTCAACACCTGTATTTTTTCCATTTGGATTTTTGACATTTATATTATATATAGCCTTTTTCCACTTATATTTTATGCTATATTCTTTCCAAGATGTTGGAATACATGGTTCTATTTTTAATACTCCATTTTCTATTTTTAACCCCAATATATTTTCAATTCCGGCTTTATAATACCAACTTGCTGAACCAGTGTACCATGTCCACCCCCCTCTTCCTGCTAAATTACTTGCTCCATAAATGTCTGCTGGTATTACATATGGTTCCACTTTGTATTTTTTGCTACTTTCTTTAGTACGCGCATGTTCTATTGGATTTATCATTCTGTATATTTCAGTTGCTTTGTCTCCAAATCCTAACATTGATTCTGCTATTATTACCCAACAACTTGCATGTGTATATTGTCCTCCATTTTCTCTGACTCCTGGCATGTATGATTTTATATATCCTGGATTTAATTTTCCTTTTTCAAATGGTGGATCTAGTAATTTTACTATTCCATTTTCTCTGTCTATTAAGTGATTTTCTAAACTTTCCATTGATATATATTTTTTGTCATTGTCTCCTGCTTTTGAGATTGTGCTCCAACTTTGTGCTATGCTGTCTATTCTGCATTCATCATTTTCCATGCTTCCTAATGTGTTTCCATCATCCATAAATGCTCTTTTGTACCATCTTCCGTCCCATCCATTTGAGTTTAATGCTCTTTTTAATTGTTGCATTATTAATTTATATTTTTCTATTTTGTTTTCAATGGTTGCTTCATTTTCTAATAAATCGTCTTTTATTTGTTCCATAATTTTTGTAAATCTATCTAGCACGTTATACAAGAAAAATCCAAGCCATACGCTTTCGCCTTTGCCTTTTGGGCCAACATTGCTAAATCCATCGTTCCAGTCTCCACTTCCTATTTTAGGCAAACCGTTTTCTCCAAAGTTTAGGCTTCTTTCTATTGCTTTTATACAGTGTTCATATATGCTTCCCGTTTCTTTTGTATATTCAAATTTATCGTATCTTTCATCTTCATTTTCTTCAAGTTCTTTTCCTACTAAATATGGTGTTTTTTCATTTAAAATGCTCATATCTCCTGTAAATTCTATATATTCACATGTTAAATATACAAGCCACAATAAGTCGTCTGACATTCTGGTTCTTATTCCTCTTCCTGTTTCTTCATGCCACCAGTGTTCTACATCACCTTCTAAAAATTGTTGTTTACTATGTTTTATTATTTGATTTTTTAACATTTGTGGCTCTAAATATTTTAGTGCTAGTGTGTCTTGTAGTTGGTCTCTAAATCCATATGCTCCTCCTGATTGATAATATCCTGTTTTACCTAATAATCTACTTTGTATTGTTTGATATATATCCCAGCCATTCAATATGATGTTCATAGATTCAAGTGGTGTATATACTTGCAGTCTTCCTAGTAGTTCACGCCAATAAGTTTTTACATTTTCAAGTTCTTGCTTACAATTTTGTATTTTACTGTATTTATATGCAATGTTTTTGCTGTCTATAATTGATTCTTCTGCTCCTAATAAAAATACAATTTCTTTTTCTGATAGGCTGTCTAATTCTACTTCTATTTCATATGCTATGCATGGCTTTTTTCCTAGACTGTTTTCGTTGTTTAAACTTGATTTTTTTACCCCATCTGGGTTTGATATATTTCCGTTTCCTAAAAAGAAGTTTTTGTCTCCTGTATAACTTTTTATTTTTTCACTACTTGATACATAAATAATGTCATTTTTGAATTCTGAGTTATATAAATTTTGTGAACATATTATATTGTTATTTTTATCATATTTTAAATTTATATATCCATTTGATTTAAGCTCATCTTCTCCTAATACTGGTTTCATATAATATATAATTTTTATTGTTTTTCTACTTAAATTCATATTTTTTAATTTTAAAATTTGTATTTTTACACTGTCTTCTTTTGGTACAAAAACTTCTAATTCTTGTTCTATTCCATCGCTTTTATGAAGAAATTTAGCATAACCAAATCCATAAATCACATTATAATTTTTATTATCTGGCATAGGGTTTAGTCCGAGTGACCAAACCTTTTTTGTTTCTTGATCTTTTAAATATATTATTTCTGATGGTATGTCATAGTTTGGTTGATTTTCCCATGATGTTACTCTATTTAGTCTGCTGTTTTTGTACCAAGTATATCCACCCATATTTTCTGTGACTAATGTTCCAAATTTTTTGTTTGCCATTATGTGTGACCATACTGTTGGAAGTCTGTTTTCTTTGTTTGTTCTTATTAAATATTCTTTTCCATCTGCTGAAAATGCTCCATATTCGTTGTAATATTTTAAGTCTTGTGTGTTTTGTAAAATGTCTATATTTTCTTGATTTTCTGGTTCAATAATTATATTTTCTGGTTCATTTGGAATTTTTTTATATTTTTCTAAATATTCTTCTTCTATATCTTTTAATGAATTATTTAGTCCTCCTTTTTTTGCATCTATTATTATTCCTGCAATAAATTGCAATAAATTCATATCTTCTTTGCTTATTTCGTTTTTGTTTAATTGGAAGATTCCGCCTCTGATATTTTTTAAATATGATAATTGACTGTTTAAAATTACTTCTTCTATATCTTCCATTACATAATTTTCATAGCTGTATTTTTCTTCATCTATAATTACAAGTTCTGTTTCAAATCCTTTTGTTCTTATAAATTCATATGCTTTTAACGCTTCTTTTACAACATATGTGTCGTTACTATCTTTTATTTTTACTAATATTATTGGTATGTCTCCTGAAATTCCATATTTCCAAAGTTCACTTTGACTATATTTTTCTTTTGGTAATTTTTCTAAATTGATTTTTTTAGATGGATTATTGAAAATTATATATGATAATATTTTTTGATAATCTCGTATTTGTGAACCTTTTATTCTTAAATATCTTGTTTGTGCTTCATTTTTTGCTTTTGATAGTTCAAATGCCTTTTTAATGTTTTCTTCAACTGAATATTTTTTTATATTTTCTATTACTTTTTCTTTTGTTTCTCCGACTGCTATAATTAAATTTATTTCTGTTTTTTCTTGTTTTTTTGTTTTCATTGTTCTTTTTAATGCAACAACTGGTTCTGTTACTAGCCCTATTTTTTTAGAAAATGGACTTGAGTTTTTTACCATTTGTGGTATTCCTATATTTCCTCTTCCTGTGAACTTTTCTGCGTCTATTTCATACTCTAAATCCCCAATTGTTTCACTATTTGTGGATAAATTTACTGCCATATATATTTTTTGTTCATGCTCTGCTTTTTTTCTTCTTTTTACAATTATGCTGTTTGTTTCATGGTCAAAATCAAACATTAAAAATAAATTATTAAATGCTGGATGTGCATAGTCTTGTTCTTTTGGTGATAATACTGGCTCAAAGTGAGATGTTACTTCTAGTATTTCGTCTTCATTTCCTAAATTTTCTAATGATAGTTTTCTTATTTCTACTGGTTCATCTGGTGCTATTATTGTTTCAATTTTGGTTTTTATATTATCATTTATCATTTCTTGTTCCATTTTATCTGGCATAAAACTTATCTGATATTTTCCGTTGTTTGGACTATAATTTGAACTCCATATTTTTTTTGATTTTATATTTTTTATATCGAAAAATATTCCTTGTGGATAGTCATCTGTACTTTTGAATCTGTTTATTAATATATTCTTGTATTTGCTTGCTCCTTCTCCTTTTTGGTTCATTGCAATAAAGTAATCTTCATTTGCTATAACATTTCCTCTTATTAATCTTTCATCTATTTTTTTGTATGTGTCTTGGATGTAGTCTTCATAATCAACATATTTAAATTTTTCTACTTTTTCTTTGTTTTCTTTTGTTATTATTGCCGTTTCTGGCATGGTTTCTTGCAATAGAATGCTTACTGCATTTATTTCTGGATTTTCTATAAATCTTTTTTGCAGAATATTGTTGTTAAATAAATTGTTTATAGATAATAAAATTAAACTTTGATGATGTGCCATATATGTTTTTACTGCTTCTGCTTTGCTTCCTTTTTTTAATCTTTCTGGTGTAAAATCTATTGATTCGTAAAATCCATATTTATTATACATTCCGTATTTTTCTAATATTTTTAAGTTTTGATATACCTCTTTTGGATAATCTGTTATTGCCAAAACACTTCCATATGTTGCTACAACCATCTCATCTGCTAAACCTCTTTTTAGTCCAAGCCACGGAATTCCAAATGCTTTATATTGATAGTTTGAGTATAAGTCTTTTAAATTAAATGCCGCTTCTGATATTCCCCATGGAATCTGCAATTTTTTGGCATATTCCATTTGACTTTTTATCATAAATTTACATGATTCATCTAACAAGCTTCCTTTATATTTAGGTATATTGATGTTTGGCATTAAATATTCAAATGATGTTCCAGACCATGATACAAGTCCTTTATATTTTCCAAGTGTTGTAAGTGTTCTGCTTAGTGAGTTCCAGTGTTTTGCTGGCACATCTTTTTTTGCTATTGCTATTAAACTTGCTTGTCTTGCTTCTGATGCTAATAAGTCATAATACGAGTTTGTTAGTTTGTTTTCTTCTATATTGAATCCGATTGAGAATATTCTTTGTTCTTTTTTGTATAAGTGTGAGAAGTCTGTATTTTTTATTGTTCTATCTACTATTTCTAATAGTTGGTTTATTTCATTTTCTTTTATTTCAGGCACTTGTTCTTTTTTGTTTTGACTTTCTAACCAATTTTTTATTACATACATATATCCAATAAAATTTCCGCTATCAACTGTTGATACGTATCTTGGATACAATGGTTCTTTTGTTTCTGTATTATACCAATTGTATAAATGCCCATTCCATTTTTGCAGTTCATCTACTGTTGTTAAAATATTTTTTAATAGCTCTATTGTTTTCTCATAGTTTATAAATCCTAAATCATTTGCAGATATTACTGCCATCATTGATAATCCTATATTTGTTGATGATGTTCTTCTAACAATTTTATTTTTTCTGTCTTCTTGATAATTGTCTGGTATTAGATAGTTGTCTTCTTTTCTGAGATATTGTTCAAAAAAGTTCCATGTTTTTTTTGCCATTTCTAGAATATATTTTTGTTCTTTATCTGTTAGTAATTCTATAGCTGTTTTTTCTTGTTTTTCTTTACTTATGCAATACATAATTGTTGGTGTTATAATCCATAGTATTCCAAGTACTAATGCTAGAATGTTATTACTGTTGGCATAAAATATAATGGCTATTGCTCCTGAAATCACATTAATTAACATGTTTTTGTAATATGATATTATATCTGTTTTAGTTGTTTTTTCTGCTTCTTCTGATGTTGTCCATTCTAATAAGTTTTTGTGTGTTATTGCTACTCTATATATTGTTTTTGCTATTGCTTTTAAACAAGTATATGCTTTATATGGAAGACATCCTAGTGTAATTATTGTCCTTAAAATTATTCCTTTTAAGCCTGATATTTTGGGTGTAAATGTTTTTTGTTTTTCTTCCCCTTCTCTTTTGGCAATTAAATAATTTACTAATTCTAATATAAATGGTACTATTTCAATTAAAATCAAAATTACATTTATATTTAATATATTTATATTAAATATTTTTCCAATTATATTTATATAAATTAGTGCTACTAATATTGAAATTTCAAATAAACTTCTTCTTAAATTATCAAAAATTTTGTATTTTGAAAGTGTATTTAATGGGCTTTTTTTAGATAACCATTTGGTTATTTGCCAGTCTCCTCTAATCCATCTTGAAAGCCTGTTCATAAAGCTCATATATTTTGTTGGGTACCCATCCATTAGCATAATATCTGAAACTAGACCACATCTTAAGTAACATCCTTCTAATAAATCGTGACTTAATACTGTGTTTTCTGGAATTGCATTTTTCATTACCTGTGAAAATACTTTTAGGTTATATATACCTTTTCCTGTAAAGATTCCTTCTTTAAAATTATCCTGATATATATCTGATATTGCATTCGTGTAACTGTCTATTCCCCCTGCTCCTGCAAATATTTTTGTAAATAATGTTTTATAACTTATGTCTAGATTAATTCCTACTCTCGGTTGCATTATTCCATATCCATCTATTACTATGTTTTTTTCTTTATCTATTACTGGTCTATTTAGTATGTGGGCCATTGTTCCTACTAGTTCTAATGCCGAATTTAGTACTAGGTCTGTGTCTGCATCTAGTGTTATTATATATTTTATATTTCTTAGCTTTTCTGTTGGTATTGACTGCATTGTATTTGTTTTAAATGGATTTTTTTCTTGCAAAATGAATTCATTGAATTGATTTAATAGTCCTCTTTTTCGTTCCCAGCCTAAATAAGTTCCTTCTTTTTCGTTCCATTCTCTTTTTCTATATATAAAATTAAATATTGGAAATTCTTCATTTTGATATTTTTGGTTTAGCCTTTCGACTTGTTTTTTTCCTTCTTGAATTACTTCTTCGTCAAATTTTTCTTCTTGTGTTAGGCTTTCTGAGCAGTCTCCTAATAATGTGAAATATATGTTTTCTGATTTATTTGCTAAATAATATACTTCTAAATTTTGAAACATTTCTGCTACTTTTTCTTTGCTTTTTACTATTGTTGGTATTACGACCATTGTTGTATTTTCTTTGTCTATTCCATTTGAAAAATCTATTTTGGGTATTAGCTTTGGTTTTACTGTTTTGTTTAGTATAGTTTGTGCTATTTGAATGATTACTTCACTTGATGGTATTAAAAATAGTATAAAACTTATTATTGTAATTGCTATATTTTTTGTTTTTATATTTAGAATGTAGCTTAAAATTATTGATAATATTACTGATAATATTGTTATTGTTGTAATATATATTTTTGTTTTAGTTTGTGATGTTTTTTCTTTTTTGTTTGTGTATTCTAGTTTTTTATATAATTCATTTATTCCGTTATCTATTAAGTAATATCCTATGTGGGCTCTTTTTGGTATCTCTGTTTGATGTGTTTCTTGTTGTTCTTCTGTGCTTGTTATTTTTATTTCTTCTTGTGCTAGTTCTAGCATTTTCTTTGCTATATATATTTCTGATATTTTTGTTTTTTTGCTTATTTCTTTTATTTTTCCTCTATAGTATTCTTTTGTTTTATAGTCCATTTTTTCGTATACATTTACTGGGTCTTGTTTTAATATTTCTTCTACTCCATTTATTTTTTCAAATATTTCTAAAAAGTTTATTCTTTGTATTTCTTTTATGCTTGTTATACTGTTTCCCATTAATACTTTTTGTGTGGCTATTTCAAAGTGTTCTTTTTTTATAACGTCTGATACTGTTGTTCCTAGTTTTTCTACTACTTCTTCAAGTATATTTAAGTATGCATTTGCCTTTTTCCCATATCTTTTTAAAATATATGACATATATTCTATAAATGGATATCTCATGTCTTGATATATTTCTTTTTCTATTTTATTGCTGTTTTTAAATTTGATTTGTGATTTTTCTTTGTTTTCTACTAGCCTTTCTGCTATGTTTTCTGCTCTATATTTTTGCATTTGACTACTATATATTTGTGCACATATTTCTGTTATGTTTTCTATTATTGCTATTTGTAAAAATATTCCTATATTCCATATTTCATCCATGCTTAGTGTTTTTTTGCTTTGATAGCTTATTAAATAGTCTTCTAAGTTTTCTCTTTCTATTTTGTTGTCTGTGTATGCTACTATTTCTGCTGCTAATACATATATTCTGGCAAACCCTTTATATTCTCCATTTGCTATTCCTACAAAGTTTGTGTATTTATTTAATGGTAATTCTTTTTGAATTTGTTTTACTGTTTCTTCTATTATATAGAAATTGTCTAATAGCCATTCTCCTGCTGGGTGTATGTTGATTCCAAGTTTTAGATGTTCATTTAATAAGTTGTATACTTCTTCTATTGTTTTAAAATTTTCTATTAGTTGTGGTATTGGGTATGTGTCTTTTGGTGTTTTGGCCATTGTATTGTGGTTTGATGCTATTTTTTCTAAATGTTTTTCTAATTGGCTTTTTTCTAGCATTGTTCCTGTTATTTTTAGTTTTTTGTTTTCTTTCAAAAAAATTCCACTCCTTGCAAACATTTTTGTTTTTATTGTTTGCCAAAGAGTGGTAATTTATTCATTGTATATTATATTTATTTTATGAATTCTTCATTTTTGATTTCTTCTATTTTGTTTTCTTTGTATGAACTTACTTCTTTTATCAAATCTTGTTTATATTGTTCTTTTACTTTATCACTTGTTTTTTCTTGTGTCATTGATGATTCCCATGAAATTCCTTTATCTATCAATGCTCCTGTTTTTGTTAATGCGTTCTCTTCATCACTTTTAACTTCTTCATTGTCTTCATATACTCTTGTATATTTTCCGTTAGTTTCATGTAATATCATTTGTTTTTCTATTTCACCTGTTTTTGGATCTTGAACTTTTACTGTAATTACTCCAGCGCTAATATCTACTTCTTTTTTATTTTCATCTTCTGGTGTCTTTGTTCTTATTATTGTATTTCCATTTTTATCTGTATCTTCTACTAATTTTGTCATTTCACTTGTTCTATTAATTTTTATATCTTCTGGTGTTATATTTGTTTGATTTTCCTCATTGTATTCTTTAGCATATATTGTTTTTAAATATTCTAGTACTTCATCTGGTGTTTGTAGTTGATCTATTTCTTTTTCGACATTTGCTTCTAATGTTGAATCTTTCATTTCTTCTACTTTTTCTAATGTTTCTTTATCCACTTTTATATTTTCTAAAAATACATTTCTGTCTGAAATATGATTTATTTTTACATCTTTTCCTGCTATTTCTGCATCAATTGTTATTTCACTTTTAGAATTATTTATTCCTTCATTTCCTGCTGTTAATCTTCCTACTCCCATTCCTGTTATAAATGTTGTTAGTCCTAATGCTCCTAAGAATACTTTTATTTTTCTTTTTGTTACTTCTCTTTCTGTTACTCTTCTTATTACTTTTCTTTTTTGAATTTCATTTAGTGGTTCTTTTCCTTCTTTTTGTCTTTTTTCATTTATTCTTTTTATTTCCTCTTTTGCTTTTCTGGCATCTTTTACGCCATTTGCAAAAAAATTCTTTTTATCTTTCATTTTTTCTCTCCTAATTATAAATTAACCTTCTTGTATATTATATAACATATTTTTTTATATTTCAACATTATTTTTATATATTGTTTGTCAATTTATTCGTTTTTTCATATTATATATTAATCAGACATTATGTTTGAATAATTAAAATAAAAATGAAAGGATGTAATTTTTATGGAAATGGAAGAAAAAAAACCTGGATGTCCAATACTAGATGTTGATGGGGTTATATCTGGAGGTAAACAATTTGATTTAGATATTACTTTACCAGAAGATAATAGAGATGTTATTTATGGAGTTATAAAAGATTGTTTTAAAGAACCAGTACGTGATGCTGTTGTTAAATTAACTGAAATTGCTTATGATTGTGGTAAAGAAGTTAGAAAACCAATAGGTCATACTTTTACTGACTGTGAAGGTGAATTCGTTTTTGGTCCTCTTTGTCCTGACAGACACTATGCTATTCAAATTTGGGCAAATGCTACAAAGAAAATTAAAATTTGTGCAAAATGTCATCATGAGGGTAAATGCCTAAAAGGTGATAAACACGATAAATGCGATTGTTTTATAGGAGATAAAAAACCTCATTGTGATGATAGAAGTTGCGAAGAATGTGAAGAATGCTGCGATAAATAGTTATCATACTATGATAATTTTCCTAGAATATAAAAAAGGATGCTTTTATTTGTTAGCATCCTTTTTATAATATTCCTACTTTTTTTGCAAATTTCTTTCCTTTTTTCATCATTTTATTTTTGTTTAGCATATCTGTATCATTATACATCATTAATAATCCTGTTGCTAATAGTCCACCTACTACTAATCCTTTTGTAAACTTCATATTAATCATTTCCTTTCGCTCACTTCGTTTGCTCATCGTAATCCAAAATTAGAAATGTTTTGAGCATATTTAATAATATTTTATATTTTTATTTTATCCCTTTTTTGTTTTTTTATGCTCTTTATAGATGGTATATATTTCATGAATAGCAATTATTGCTAAAAATATTCCAAACATTTTTCTTAATTTATATACATCTGTATGAATTGATAAATTTGCGCCTACTATTGCTCCTAAAACTCCAAAAATTGATATAATTGTTGCTACTTTTAATTTTATATTTTTGTTTTTTATATTTACAATTATTGCAACTATTGATGTTGGAATAAAAAATATTAAATTTGTGGCTTGGGCTATGTGTTGTTCTATTCCACACATATATGTCAATAAAAAAATTAAAATAGTTCCTCCACCCATTCCTGTCCCACTTACAATGCCAGAAACTATTCCTATTAATATTTCTTTCAATTTTTTATCACCACTTTATTTTCAAATTGTTGTTTAGTTATGTCGTTTATTAAATATCTCTTCTGCAATATTTGTTAAACATTTATCACATTTTATCATTTGTGATATTATTGTTTTTCTTAATTTTTCATCTTTAATATTATCTGCTAAGTCTAAAAATTTTTGTAACTCAAATAAATATTGTTCATTTTTCCATTTGTTTTTTTCTAATTCTCTTTTATCCATTACTTCCTTCTTTCTACAGTTTCTTTTATTTTATGACATTTTCTACTATTTTTCTCGTTTTTTTTATAAAATGTCTTCTTTCTTATACATTATCTTATTTTATTATCATTTTTATTGATACGTAAATTAAAAATATTGTAAATGCTATTTTCAAATATTTTTCTGGTAATTTTTTTAATAATTTTGCTCCAATATATCCTCCAATGGCTCCCCCAATTCCACACAGTATCGCTACTTTCCAGTTTATAAAATTCCCTTTATAATAAAATATACTACTTGTTAAAACCATTGGCAGTATGCAAAATACTGATGTTCCTCTTGCTTTTTGTGAGTCCATTTCTAATAAATATAAAAATGCTGGCACTAGTATTAGTCCTCCTCCTGTTGAAAAGAATCCGCTTACTAATCCTGCTATAAATCCTATTAATGATAATTTTGTGTATTTTTTTAATTGTATTTTTTTTGTTTTTAACATAAAAAAACCTACTTTTCTTTTTAAGTAGGTTTCCCAATTTTTATATTTTTATTTGTTTTTTATTTAAATTCCAATTTTTTATCATGATTCAGAAAAAATGTTTTTTATATCTGAAGATATTTTTTTCATATTTATTCTGGAATGTTTTCATCTTTTATATAGTATTTTGTTCCTAGCATTTTTTCTGGTAAATATTGTTGTTCTACCCAATGTCCTGGGAAGTCATGTGGATATAAATAACCCTCGTTATATCCTAATTTTCTCATGTCTTCTATTGGTGCATTTCTTATATGCATAGGAATTGTTCCCGTGTCTTTAGTTGATACATCTTCTAATGCTTTATTTATTGCTAAATATGATGCATTTGATTTTTTTGACGTTGCTACATATACTGCCGCCTCTGAAAGTAATATTCTTGCTTCTGGCATTCCCACCATATGTACTGCTTGCATTGCTGCATTTGCTACAACTAATGCATTTGGATTTGCCATACCTACATCTTCTGATGCAGCAATTACAATTCTTCTTGCTAAAAACATTGGATCTTCTCCACCGTTTAATGCTCTTGCTAAATAAAATACTGTTGCATCTGGGTCTGAACCTCTCATCGATTTTATAAATGCACTTATATTGTCGTAATGTGTATCTCCTTTTTTATCGAATATTGCTTTTCTACTTTGAACACAGTTTTTTATTACTTCATCTGTTATGTGTATGTATCCATCTGAATCCATATTAGTTGTAAGTACTGCTATCTCTAATCCATTTAATGCTGTTCTTACATCTCCATTTGATATTGCTGCTAATTTTTTTAATGTTTCGTCTTCAATTTTTATGCTATATTGTTTTAGTCCATCTTCTCTTGTTAATGAATTTTTCAAAATTGTATATATATTTTCTTCTGTTAATGGTTCTAGTTTTATAACCATTGACCTTGATATTAAAGCTTTATTTACTTCAAAATATGGATTTTCTGTTGTTGCTCCAATTAAAATTATAAGACCATTTTCTACATATGGAAGTAGTGCATCTTGTTGTAATTTGTTAAATCTATGAATTTCATCTATAAATAGTATGCTTTTTCCCGTTGGATTTATCATAAAATTTTTTGTTTCTTCAATTACTTTTTTTATGTCTGATACTCCTGCTGTTACTGCATTTATTTTATAGAATTTGTATTTTGTTGTTTCGCTTATTACTTTTGCTAGTGATGTTTTTCCACATCCTGGAGGTCCGAATAATATAATACTAGATAGTCTGTCTGCTTTTATTGTTCTGTATAAAATTTTGTCTTTTCCTAATACATGTTCTTGACCTACATACTCTTCCAATGTTTTTGGTCTCATTCTGTATGCTAATGGTTCATTATTGTTCATAGTTTTTCTCCTAAAATTTTTACAAGAATTTTGTGTGGTGGACACTTAATCCCGTTTTATTTTCCAAGTATTGTTAATCCCTTTCTTATTAATTCTTCTGTTGTCATTTCTTCTTTTGCTAGTTTATCAAATGCTTTTTCAATTTCTTTTTTGTTGTATCCTAAAACTTGTAATGCTGCCATTGCTTCTTGAATTTTTTCTTCGTTTTCTATTCTTTCTTCTAGTTTTGTTTTTACTGAATTTTGTCCTTTTGTAGCTTTTGTTAATTCTTGTATTTGTTGTTCTTTTTTCATTTTGTCTTTTAATTCTAGAATTATTCTTTGTGCTGATTTTGCACCTATTCCTGGTATTTGTGTTAATGTTTTTACATCTTCTGATATTATTGCTAGTGCAAATTCTGTTGGCTCACATACGTCTAGCATTGCTATTGCTGTTTTTGCACCTATTCCACTTACTGATATTAGTAGTTCAAACATTCTTAGTTCTTCTAGACTGTTGAAACCAAATATACTGATGTCGTCTTCTCTTACTTTGTAATATGTGTGTACTTTTACGTTTTCTCCTATATTTCCTAATTTATCAATTGCTGATTCTGACATGAATACTTTATAGCCTAATCCACCTACGTCTATTACTATGTATCCTGTCATTTTCATCTCTAGTTTTCCTTTTATATATGCTAACATAATTTTCTCCCTCTATTAACTTTATTTGTAATGTCCAAAAAGAACCGTCCCTTTTGGACATTATATATCATAAAAATATGTTGCTTCTAAGTCGGCTTCGTGCATTAGTAATGCTAATGGATATTTTTTGTATGCAGCTCCTATTGTGTTATATAGTTCTTTTGGTTCTGTATATCCCATGTGCCAACGTATTGAGTATTTTTCTTCTGGTGTTAGTTTCATGTATTCTGTTATCATCATTACTGATTTTTCTCCATGCCCATATGGTATTGTGTCGTCTACTGTGTAATATGGTACTTTTTCCCATACTCCTAGTGCATTTTTGGCATTTCTATAGTCTATTTTGTAGAAGTTTGCTTTGCATAGATCATGTAGTAGTGGCACTAGTATTAGTGTTTCTGGGTTTACGTTTAGTGGTTCTATGTTTGTTTCTACTTTGTGTTTTAGTATTTCGTATACTTTCATGCTGTGTTCTACTAGCCCACCTTCGTAGTTTCCGTGAAATCTTGTGCTTGCTGGTGCTGTGAAGAAGTCTGTTTTTTCTATAAATTCTATTAGTTCGTTTATTCCTTCTCTTTTGACTTGTTTTAGTAATTCTAAAAATTGTTCTTTCATTTTATCCCTACTTTCTTGACTTTTTGTTTTTTATATTTTATAATGTATTTAGAAAATAAGAGACCACAAAATGTGGTTGCCAATGTTTTAGTTTTTATAAACCATATCTCCACAGGCATGGCAGAGATATGGCTTTTATTATTTGCTCAAAATTTTAGCTAATGCTATTATTAAGGCAAATGTGATAATAGTTTCTGCACATAGTGCAAAAAAAAGTAATTTTATAATATGTAATAAAATCATTTCTATCATACACACCACCTCCTCTTTTGGAATTGGTGGCAACCACATTCTGCTTTTTTCTCTCATTTTCTTTGCTTATTATATAAATTAAAATTTAAAAAGTCAATAGTTTTATGCAAATTTTTGTTTGTTATTTTATTAAGTAAATGAGATAGAAAAATTTAAATTTCTATCTCAATATTAATGTTATTATTGTCTTATATTTTTAATTCTCTCAACTGCTTCAATTGTATTTTCTTTAGTATTAAACGCTGTAAGTCTAAAATATCCCTCTCCATGTGGGCCAAAACCGCTTCCTGGAGTTCCAACAACATTAGCCTCTTCTAATAATTTATCAAAGAATTCCCAAGATGTCATACCTTCTGGAATTTTAAGCCAAATATATGGTGAGTTAACTCCTCCATATACTTTGAATCCAGAAGCTTCTAGCCCCTCTTTTATAATTTTGGCGTTTTCTAAATAGTAATTTAAATTTTGTCTAATTTGTTCTTTTCCTTCTTCTGTATAAGTTGCTTCTGCTGCTCTTTGAGTAATATATGGAGTTCCATTAAATTTTGTACAAGTTCTTCTATTCCATAATTTATTTAAGCTTACTTCTTCTCCAGATTTTGTATATCCTTTTAATTCTTTTGGTATTACTACATATCCACATCTTACACCTGTAAATCCTGCTGTTTTTGAGTAGCTTTTAAATTCTATAGCAACTTCTTTAGCTCCTGGTATTTCATAAATGCTATGTGGTACATTCTCTTCTGATATAAATGCTTCATATGCTGCATCATATAGAATGATTGATTTATTCTCTTTTGCGTATTTTACCCATTTTTCTAATTCTGTTTTATCTAATACTGTTCCTGTTGGGTTGTTTGGAAAGCATAGATATATTAGGTCTACTCTTTCTTTTGGTAATTCTGGTTTAAAATCATTTTCTGCAGTTACTGGTAAATATACTATTTTTTCGTATGTTTCAGTTTCTTTATTATATTTTCCACTTCTTCCTGACATTACATTTGTGTCTAAATATACTGGATATACTGGATCTGTAATTGCTACTTTGTTATCTTTTCCAAATATATCTACAATATTTCCACAGTCGCATTTTGAACCATCTGATACAAATATTTCATCTGTTGCTATTTCTATATTTCTAGCTTTGTAGTCATTTTTTGATATTGCTTCTCTTAAAAATTCATATCCTTGCTCTGGTCCATATCCTCTAAATCCTTGTGCTGTTCCCATTTCTTCTACTGCTTTTTGCATTGCTTTTATGCATGCTGGGACTATTGGTTTTGTAACATCACCAATTCCTAATTTTATTATTTTTTTGTCTGGATTCTCTTTTGCATATTTTGCTACTTTTTTAGCTATTGTAGAAAATAGATAGCTATCTTGTAATTCTAAAAAATTTTCATTTATATAACTCATATAATTGCCTCCTCGTAAAGTTCTCCATCAAATACAGTTACTGCTGGACCTGTCATATATACATGATTGTCTTTTTCATTCCATTCTATATTTAATGTTCCACCTAATAATTCTATATTCACTTTTCTGCCTGTTAGACCATTTAAATTACATGCTACAGCTGTAGCACATGCTCCTGTTCCACATGCTAGTGTTTCTCCTGCTCCTCTTTCCCATACTCTCATTTTGATATTTTCTTTGTCTATTATTTGTGCAAATTCTATATTGGCTTTTTTAGGAAATGCTTTGTCTACTTCTAATATTTTTCCATATTTTTCTACATCAAATTCTTTTGTATTTTCAACTATTGTTATGGCGTGTGGGTTTCCCATTGATACACATGTGAATTTAAATTTTTTGTTTTCTGCTTCTAGTTCTAGATTTTTTACTGGTTGTTCTTTTGATATTACTGGGATTTTTTCTGCTTCTAATATTGGCTCTCCCATATCAACTCGTGCTGTTTCAACCTTTCCATCTTTTGTGTTTAGTACTAATGTTTTAATTCCTGCAAGTGTTTCAATTTTTACTATTGTTTTATCTGTAAGACCTTTGTCATAAACAAATTTTCCTACACATCTTATTCCATTTCCGCACATTTCAGCTTCACTTCCATCAGAGTTAAACATTCTCATTTGAAAGTCTGCAATGTCACTTTTACATATTAAGATTAAGCCATCTGAACCTATTCCAAAGTGTCTGTTGCTGACAAATTTAGCTAGAGATGATTCGTTTTCTATTTTTTGATTTATTGCATCAATATAAACATAATCATTCCCTAGCCCATGCATTTTTGTAAATTTTATCATAATATCACCTCATTTAGGTATTAATAGTAAATAAAATATAGTTATATTTTATTGTTTTGTATTCTATCACATTGTATTTTTTTTGTAAATATTTTATAGTTGCTTTTTTTTGAATTTATTGTATAATATATTCAGAAAAAGGAAAGGTATTTTTATATGAAATTTATAAGGAAACTATTATTTACAATAATTTTAATAATAATTATAATCTGCTCAATTATACTATTAATAGGTAAAAATTATTACAATAAGGCTTTAAAAGAGAAACCTCTTATTACTAAAATTGATGAGATTACTGGAAAAGAAAACTTTGTAAAATTTGAAGATATGTCAGCTGATTATAGAAATGCTGTAATTAGTGTTGAGGATCATAGATTTTATGACCATGGTCCTGTAGATTTTATTGCTATAGGAAGAGCTATTTTTACAAATGTTAAAAATAAGGAATTACAAGAAGGTGGAAGCACTATAACACAGCAAGTTGCTAAAAATGTTATATTTTCACAAGATAAGTCTTGGGTTAGAAAAGTTGGAGAAATTTTTGCATCATATGATTTAGAAAAAAATTATAGTAAAAAAGAAATTTTTGAATTGTATGTAAATACTGCTTATTTCGGTGATGGATATTATGGCATTTATGATGCAAGTTATGGTTATTATAATAAATCTCCAAAGGACCTAAATTTAAATGAAGCTTCTATGCTTGCTGGTGTTCCTAATGCTCCTTCTGTTTATGCTCCGACTGTAAATCCAAATTTAGCTAAAAAACGTCAATATCATGTTTTAAATAAAATGAATGAATATGGCTATATTACTAAAGAAGAAGCCTTGTCTATTAAATAATTTATTTTAAATTAATTTTAATAACACAATTATCATTTAAATCATTTTGATTTGAGTTAATTGTGTTATTTTTTTGCTTTTTTCATATATATTATTATGGAGGTTTGCTATGAAAGTTTTATTCATAAAAAATAGAAAACATTTATATTTATTTTCTTTTATTTTTGCACTTTTTATTATTTTATTGTCAATGATTTTTATTTATAATTCTCAGTCATTTGCTGTTAATTTTGAAAAAAATTCATTTTTTAATATTGATGTTAGTATTTCTTTAAATGATATTGAAAAATCTGCAGATAAGAAAGCTTATTTGACTTTTGATGATGGTCCTACAACTAAAGCTACTGGAAAAATTTTAGATGTTTTAAAAGAGGAAAATGTTAAGGCTACTTTTTTTGTAGTTGGAAAACATGTAAAAGAGCATCCAGAATTAGTAAAGCGTGAATATGATGAGGGGCATTATATAGCAAATCATGGTTACAATCATAATAATAAAGTTTTATATAAAGATATGGACTCTTTTAGAAATGAGATTGTTTCTACAGATGATGAAATTTCAAAGGCTATTGGTGTTCAAAATTATTGTTCTCATATTTTTAGATTTCCTAATGGGTATATGTCACATATTTATATGAATCAGAAAAAAGACGCGCTTAAAGTTTTGTCTGATATGGATTATGTGTATGTTGATTGGAACTGTTTGAATAAAGATTCTGAGAAAAAGTATTCTAATTATCAATTGTTAAATAATTTGAAAAAAACTTCTAAAAATAAGGGCACTTTGATTATTTTAATGCATGATACTGCTGATGTTAATAAAACTTATGATATACTAAAGTCTTCTATTTCTTACTTAAAATCTCAAGGATATGAATTTAGTAATTTTTATGACTTTACTAATAACCAGTTTTAGTTTGTTGTGTTTTTATTTTTAATTTGGTATTGTTTCCCTCATTACCAATTGGTTAATAATATTTTTATATTTATATTTTAGGTAATTTTCATTAGAACTCATAAGTTATAGTTCTATAATAGTTGGAGTGGAGGGTTTCTATGAATTTTGATTTAGAAAAATTTAGCTATAGGTTAACTGTTCTATTAGATGAACACAATATGTCTCAAACTCAATTAGCAAAAAAAGTCGGTACTACAAATGTTACTATTTGTAGATATATTAATGGTGAAAGAATTCCAAGAATTGATGTTGTTTCTAAGATAGCTTCTGTTTTTAATGTTTCTTTGGACTATTTACTAGGTATTTCTGAAAGTGTTGATACAGAGAATTTGACAAAAAATCAAGATGTTGATATTGCTATACTTATGAAAAGTTTGTATTCTTTGGATGGTAATACTCATTTATCAAAGAAACAGATTGAAATGATAAAAACATTATTACTTGCTAATAAAGATTTTATTTTATCAGCTTAAAAATGCCTCATTTAAGTTTTTTATTTGTTAAAAGGTTGTCAAAAAAGCCCGGCCCCTTTGACAAAAAGTTGTCAAAAGGGCCGGGCCTTTTTGACAACATTCTTTATTAGTTATTTTCTTTTCTTTCTTTTCCACATGCTCCGCAAAATTTAAATTTTGTTGGATTTTCTACTCCACATTCACATACCCATTTTTCTTCTGTTTCTTTATTTGCTGTTGTTTGGGCAGTAGTATTTGATTGTGAATCAGGTTGTGAATTTGGTTGTACATTTTGTTGCATAGCAGGTTGTGCATTTTGCCATGGGCCTGTTGCTGCTCCACCAACTACATTTCCTGATGCCATATTCATCATTCCTATTCCCATAAATCCATTTGCTGCGCCATTAGCATTTTCTGCTGCTTTTTGTGTAGCTTCTGCATATGCTCCAACAAGTTTTCCTTGTTGCATATAAGAATTTGCACTTAATTCGTATTCGTCTATTTTCTTTTCACTTTCTTCTGTTAAAGTTACTGATTCTACTGTAAATCCTGTAATTGTTAGTCCACGTCTTTTTGTATTTTCGTCATATACAGCTACGTCCATCATTTGTTTTATTTCGTCTGTGTAACTTGGCATTTCTAGTACTGGTACTTTATATTTTGAATTTCCTAATTCATTTGTTACATTTTGGAATACTGCCATTACTTCTGTTCTTATTTGTTCTACTAAGTCTTGTTTTTTGTAAATATCTGCTGTTCCTGCTATTTCACTCATAAATAAGGCTGGATTTGATATTTTAAATGTGTATTTTCCAAAACATTTTACTTCTACTCTTAGTGGTATTTTTTCTCCTGTCATTTGGTTTGGTATTGCATGTGACCAATCTTGAAATGGTATTGGTGCTGATGTTCCAAATTTGTTGTCCATTATTTCTTTTATATTAAAGAAAAATACTGCTTGTTGTTTTGATGTTGCTCCATCATATGTAAATCTTTGCCACATTTCTTTGAATACTGCTCCAAATTGTCCTGCAAAGAATGATGGTGATGTAGATTCATCAAATTCGTATATTCCTTCTTCTGCTGTTGCGTCTATTACTTTTCCATTGTCATATATAATTGCACATTGTCCTGGTGCAACTATTATTGTGCTTTTGTTTGTTATTACTCCTGTTGGTGTTGTTTTCTTTACCATTAATATTTCGTTTTCTAAGTCCTCACATCTTATTGCTTCTTTCCATTGGTCATGCATTGTACTTCCTATAGCACTTGCTGTAGCTTTAATTAATCCCATAATTTTTTCCTCCTATTTTTATATTTTTTAAATAGATTGTACTTATCCTTGTTTTATATTATTTCTAAATTGTATTGTACCCATCCTCGTTTTATATTCTTTCTAAATTAGATAGTACCCATCCATGTTCTTCTATTTTTATGATACTTCCACAGTATTCACATTTTCCTGCTAATGCCACTTTTGTTGGTGCTCCACAGTTTGGGCAATTTGCTGATGCTACTTTTGGTCCTCCTGCTTGTGTTAGTACTCCTTTTTTTCTAACAAATGTTAGTCTATATGTGTTTGTTAGTCTGATTTCTGTATTTCCTTTTAGTACTGCTCCTGTTTTTTCGTCTTTTATATAATCTATCATTGATGAGTTTAAGGCTATGTTTAAAATGTCTTTGTCTGCTGTTTGTTCAAATTTGTTTAATTTTGCGTAATTTACACAAATTCTATCCATTACATTTATTGTTCCATTGTTTATATATCCTTGTAATTGTGTTTTGTGTTGTTCAAATAGTTCGTTTGTTTCATACAACCTTATTTCTTCCCAGTCTCTTTTTGTCCACGCTGTTTGTAATTTTACAAATACGTCTTTTGACCATGCTATGAATTCTTCTTTGTTAAAGTTTGGATCTATTGCTTTTATTTTGTTTTCTATTACAATTTCGTCTACATATCCTATATAATCTTTATCTTTATGAATTACAGGTCTTTGATATTTTTGATCAGATTTTCCTTTTCTAAATGTTATATATATAACAATCATTAATATTATTACTGCAATAAAAAAATCAAAAAAATCCCACTCTGAACTTCCACTGCTATGAGAATAACTTCCTCTTCCATAATCATGATCACTCCATGAACTTCCGTAATCACTACTACTCCAAGATGAACTTCCATAATCACTACTGCTACTACTCCATGAGCTACCACTATCGTATGATTCAAAACTACCAACATCAGCAATACTGTATGTTGTTATTGTTGTAATTATTGTAAAAATTATTGTTAATATTACGTTTTTTAATTTCTTACTTTTCATTTGTTTTCCCCTTTTTATTTTATAATGCTATTATATATTTAGCTGTCGAATATTGTCAATGCTATTTTTTGTATTTTTTATTTCTGCTTTTTTCTACTATTTTTTCTAATGCTATTGCTAATTGATCTGGGCATGATGTCCCTTTATATCCACATTGAATTCCTTTTAGTCTTTTTATGGCTTCTTGAATTTTCATTCCTTCTATTAGTCTTGATACTCCTACTGTATTTCCAGCACATCCTCCTTGTATTGTCACTTTTTTTATTGTATCTCCGTCTACTTCTATTATCATTTCTTGTGAGCAGACTCCTTCTGGTTCATATCTATATTCCATTTTATTTCGTCCTTTCTTTTTTTATTCTTCTTTTTTATTATATCAATGCTTATAACAAAAGTCCAGCAAATTGCTGGACTTTTATATTTTCATTTTCGACATTTTTTACAAAATTTTGAGACAAATTTGCACTGTCTTTACTTTCTTACTTCAATGTGAACATCTTTTAGTTGTTGCTCTGATACAACTGATGGTGCTCTCATAAGTAAGTCTCTTGCTCTCTTATTTTTAGGGAATGCTATTACTTCTCTTATGTTTTGTGAGTCTTCTATTAGCATTACCATTCTGTCTACGCCAGGTGCTGCTCCTGCATGTGGTGGTGTTCCGTATTGGAATGCATTGTATAATGCACCAAATCTATTTTTTACATCTTCTTCTTTGTATCCTGCAATTTCAAATGCTTTTACCATTATTTCTGGATTGTGGTTTCTTACTGCTCCTGATGCCATTTCATATCCATTACATACTAAATCATATTGATATGCTAGTATATCTAATGGATCTTGTGTTTCTAGTGCTTCCATTCCACCTTGTGGCATTGAAAATGGATTATGGTTGAAGTCTATTGTTCCTTCGTCTGATAATTCATACATTGGGAAGTCTACTATATAGCAGAATCTGTAAACATCTTTTTCTAGTAAGTCTAGTCTTTTACCTAGTTCAATTCTAACTAGACCTGCTATTTTTTGTGCTGTTTTGAATTCATCTGCTATGAAGAATACACTTGAGTTTTTATTCATTCCAAATTCATTTATTAATTGTTCTTTTATTTCGTCTGTAATGAATTTTGCTATTCCTCCTGTAACTTCTCCTGATTCTTCGTATTTTGTCCATGCTAGTCCTTTTGCTCCAACTTCTTCTGATGTAGCATATTCAGTCATTTTGTCAAAGAATTTCCTTCCTTGGTTTGCTCCGTCTGGAACTATTATTGCTTTTATTGTTTTTCCTTCAAATGCTTTAAAGTCTGAATTTGCAAAGCATTTTGTTACATCTTGTATTATTAATGGGTTTCTTAAATCTGGTTTGTCTATTCCGTATTTTTCCATTGCCTCTCTATATGGAATTTTTATAAATGGTCCTTCGTCTACTTTCCATGTTGTGAATTTTTTGAATGTATATGGTACTACTTCTTCTATTACTTTGAATACGTCTTCTTGTGTTGCAAAGCTCATTTCAAAGTCTAATTGATAAAATTCTCCTGGTGCTCTGTCTGCTCTAGGGTCTTCGTCTCTAAAACATGGTGCTATTTGGAAGTATTTATCAAATCCTGATACCATTAATAATTGTTTAAATTGTTGTGGCGCTTGTGGTAATGCATAAAATTCTCCTGGGTTTAGTCTGCTTGGTACTAAATAGTCCCTTGCTCCTTCTGGTGAAGAGTTTGCAAGGATTGGGGTTTGAATTTCTGCAAATCCTAATTCATCCATTTTGTCTCTTAATGTTTTTAAGATTTTTGAACGTAGTAAAATGTTGTTATGTAGTTTTTCATTTCTTAAATCTAAAAATCTGTATTCTAACCTTAAATCTTCTCTAACTTCTTGGTCTGTATTTATTTCAAATGGAAGTACATTTTTGCATTTTCCTAACACTTCTATTTCGTTTGCTATTACTTCTATTTCTCCTGTTGGAATTTTTGTATTTTTGTTACTTCTTTCCACAACTTTTCCAGATATGTGGATACAGCTTTCTGTTGTTAGGTTTTTGGCTTGTTTTTGTAGTTCTTCTTCATTTATTACTATTTGTGTTATTCCAAATTGGTCTCTTAAGTCGATGAATACCATTGCTCCTAAGTCTCTTATTTTTTGTATCCATCCTGCTAATTCTACTGTTTCATTTACATTACTTATGTTTAGTTCTCCACATGTTTTTGTTCTATACATTGTTTTTCCTCCAAATTTTAATTATGTAATATAATATCACTTTTTGCTCTATTTTTCAATTATCTTGCTTGATTTTCTTCTTTTTCTTCGTTTGTTCCTTTTTCTAAATATTCTTGGTATGCGCTTTTTAGTTCATAATATCTTTCTCCAAAAAATGTTTTATAATATTCTTTTACTTCTTGAGGAATATCTATTCCTGTTTCACTTTTTGAATTTTTAATTGCTTTATTTATATCAAAATCTTCTATTATTTCTTTTGTATACATATTAAACCATCTATATTTTCCAAAATCTTTAAAGAATCCTTCAATATTATATTTGCTTCCATCACTTGTTGTTCTAACATTTTTTCTTAATGTTCCAACTTCGCAACAACAGTCTAAATCATAAATTGGCGCAATTCTTGCTCGATTTTCTTGATTATTTACTAATATTCCCCAATTATGATTATTTTCATCTGACTGTTTAACAAATCTATTATAAAATGATTGTTTTATAAATTCTTTTTGTATTGTATCAATATCTTGAGTTTTTGCACCAATTCCTTGTAAGTATTTATTTATATAACTGATTATTGTTTTTATATCTAGTTCATTTATATCTCCGCCGGCTTCTTCTAGTATATCTTCTCCATGTATTAATTCTTCGTTTGTTTCTTTAAAATCAATTGTTAATATATGTTTTAAATTATTACTTAATCTGTTCCCTTTTACTATGTAATACATTGCAGATTTATTTTGAAATTGTTTGGCTATTTGTGGCAATAATATATTATTGTATAATGCAATATTATACTGTTCTTTAGTTAATTGTCTGTATATATCTCCAAATGGTCTTTTTAATAATGCCATTGTTTTTTTATCTTTTAATAAAATCCAATTTATACAATTTGTGTATCTTTCTACATCTATTGAAGATACATTGCAGTCTTGTTTTTTTAGTATTATCTCGCCATTTTCTGAATGTTGAAAATAATTACTTTCATCTAAATATGATATTTCAACTTTTTGTTTTTCTAAATATTCTTTATAATTTTCTTTATTTTTAAACATTTTTTCTCCTACTTTTTATTTGTTTCTTTATATATTAAACCACATTTTATTAAATTTTACAATATTTTTTTCTGTTTACTTGAATTAAAAAATCTTTTTTGTTAAAATGTTTAAAGTATATTAAGAAAAGAGGTTTATTATGCTAAAAGAAGTTTTTGATTTTTATGATAAAACGAGTTTGAAATCTTATAATTTAGATAAAAGCATGCAATATCAATTAAATATTTTGGGAAGTTTAGATGTTTTTACAAGAAAACATTCTGAAAATGTTGCAAGTATTGTTTGTAGAATTTGCCAATATTTGCATTTGTCTAAGGATTTTACGGAATACTGTACAATATGTGCTTATTTACATGATATTGGTAAACAATTTATTCCTGCTAGTATATTGCAAAAGCAGGCTCCTCTAACTGAGGAAGAATTTAAAATAATGAAAACTCATACTACTATTGGATATAAAATTTGTATGGATGATTTAAAATTACGTCCTTATGCAGCAGGTCCAATATACCACCATGAGGCTCTAAATGGAATTGGATATCCCAATGGTTTGGTTAAAGATGAAATTCCTATTGAAGGGCAAATTATACGTGTTGCAGATGAGTTTGATGCAATTATTAGTAAACGTCAATATAAGTCTCATATTGATATTATAGATACTCTTAAAATTTTATTAACTGAAGCTAAACCTATAGAAGACCCTGAAAATTACAAAGTTCCTGTTAAAGATCCTAAAGTCGGTCAGCTTAATCCTATTGTTGTTAAAGCTTTACTTAAGGTTATAATTGATGATACTGAATATGAAATTTCTTGTATTATGGATTATTTAAAAGATGTCAAAGTTGAAGTTAAAAGATTATCTGAAATTGAAAAATATGATAAAAAGAGGCTTTCTTCTAATGATGAAAAGAAAAAAAATTATTATTTGAATGGTATGAAGTGTCTTCTTGTTGGTGTTGAAACTGTTGATAATTATTCTGAAATTTTAGCTTCTTACCGTAATATTATTGAGGAGAAATCTGCTCTTATTGATAAATTGTTTGATGAAATTAAAGTTATTAAAAAAATGAAAGTATAATTTTTCGGGATTGGAGGACTGCCTCTAATCCCGAATTTTATTCTTCTAGCCCAAAGCTTACGCCAAGTGCATTGTTTATTTTATTTATTATTTTTTCATCTTCTATATGACCTATTTTTTCCTTTAATCTGCTTTTATCAATTGTTCTAATTTGTTCTGCTAAAACAACTGAGTTGTTTTTTAATCCACATTGTTCTGAATCAATTTCTATATGTGTTGGTAATTTTGTTTTATTCATTTGCGAAGTTATTGCTGCTGCAATTACTGTTGGACTATATTTATTTCCCATGTCATTTTGAATTATAAGAACTGGTCTTATTCCTCCTTGCTCTGAACCTACAACTGGACTTAAATCTGCATAAAACATATCTCCTCTTTTTATTACCATAACCTTCACTCCTAATATTGGTATATGTCAAGTATGTGTTTTTTTATATTAGTTTGTAAAGATAAATATTTTTTATATTTCTTTTGATGTACAAAATAGTTTAAATGCATATATTTTTTCATTTGCTACTTTATTTATATTTATCTCATTATATATTATGTAAATTATTGTGTTTTGGTTAGTGTCTTTTATTTCCATTTTTATTGGTTTTCCATTTTCTTTTGATACATATAGTTTCTCGTATTTTTGATAATTGTTTTCTGTTTTTGCAGTTGTTTCCATTATTATTTGATTATTTTCTTCTTTAAATTTTGAATTTGTATTGTCTTTGTAATTTTGTATAAAATTTGCTAAATCTAAATTATTTTGTGTTATATCTTTATAATTTTCTATGATTCTTGTTAGGCTTAGTTGCGTATTTTCTATTTTTAGATTGTTGTTTTCTTTTATTATTTTAACTCCTTGTATATTGCTTGGTTCTATTACTTCTTGTGTTGTGTTATTCTTATCTATGTATGTTTGTTTCATTTTGTATTTATTGCTGTTTTTATTACTTTTAACTTCTACTTCTATTTGTGTTTCGTATGAACTAATATTTAAAATGTAATCTACAATTTCTTGACTACTACTATTGTTCCCAATTTTTATATTTTTAGCCGTTTTGTTGTTATTTTTTATTAAAATTGTTGCTAATATTGCTATTACTATTATTATTGCTGATATTAGTATTATCATTTTTGTTTTATTTTTTTCTTTTGTTTGATGATGTGCTTTGTAGTGGTTTGTTTTATTTTTTTGCATAGTTAAAAGCCTCCTAAAAATTATTTGTTATTAATTTTTATTAGGCTTTTTGTGTTTTAATGTTTAGTTTTTTGCTATTTTCATCGCAAATTTTGACTTTATTTTTCTTTAAAATTTCTTTTTAATTTTTTATCTTTTATCAATCAATTGAAAATATTATTGATATATGTTAAAATATATATATTAACAACCAATAGGAGGAAAGCATTATGAATAAAAAAGTAGACTACAAAGAATTAGCAGAAAAAGCAATTCAAAAAAATTTTGAGGAGGAAGAATATTCTACACTATGCATTAATTCACAAATTTTTGCTTTGACAAATGATAGTGATATCGAAGACTTTTACAACAGTGAAGATAAATTTAGAGAATACCTAAATGTAAGCTGTCCTTTCTTTAAAGAAATCAATATAAAAGCAAACTTGCCAATTCTTTTAAAAGCCTTGAAAGCTGTATATACTGAACGGTATCAAAATTTAGAAAAAGAATTTCTTAAACCTACCCAAGTAGCATTCATCTTTTTAACAATGGATACATTCTTTAGTGAAACTTGGGTAATAAATGATTTGAAGGAAAGAATGAATAATTTTCCAGTGGGGACCTATTTAGTTGCACAATTGTATGTCAACATTTATGATCAGTTTTTAGAACCTGAACCATTTATGAAATATTGTAAGGAACTGAACAAGGCTTTTTAACTTTTTGGGTACAAGGGCTTATTATAGCTTTTGTACCTTTTTCTATAAAGTATCATTTTAGATTTTATCTCTTATTTTCATTACTATCACTGTTTTTTATCAATAAGGATGATATAAATTTAACTAAAACGGCATTTAAAAAATACTGGATATACACTACATACCTATTTAAGATATGAATCTAGTGAAATTACAATAGATATTTATAATTTAATAAAATTAGCTGAATTTTATGGCACTTCTTGTGATTATTTATTAGGACTTACAGATATTTTTAAGCCTTATAAGAAGAACTAAAAATGAGACAGTCGATAATGAAATGAACCAAAATTATCAAACTTTTTTCTAATAATTTTGGTTCACTTCAGTTCTACTTGTCTCATCTTAAAAAATATTCTTCTACTGTTTTTATTAATGAATTTTTATCTTCTATTCTATTAATTTCACATCTAAACTCACTAGAATTTGGCATATTTTTAGTATACCATGCTATGTGTTTTCTCATTTCTCTAATTGCTGTTACTTCTGGTTTATTTTCCAATTCAAGTTCTATTTGTTCTTTTATAACTCTTAGCTTTTCTTTGTTTGATACATCAGGTAATTTTTCTCCTGTTTCTAAAAAATGTTTTATTTTTGTGAATATCCATGGATTTCCAAATGTTCCTCTTCCTATCATTATTCCATCTACACCTGTATATTCAAACATTTTTAGTGCTGATTCTTCATCAACTATATCTCCATTTCCTATTACTGGTATGTTAACCGCTTCTTTTACTTTTTTAATGGCATCTAAATCTGCTTTTCCTGAATACATTTCTGTTCTTGTTCTTCCATGGATTATGATTGCTGATACTCCTGCCTGTTCTGCCATTTTTGCAAATTCTGTTGCTACAATATGTTCACAGTCCCACCCTTTTCTTAATTTTAGTGTTACTGGTTTATTTGAATTTTTAACAACTGCTTTTATTACTTTTTCTGCTTTTTTTATGTCTAGTAAAAGTTTGCTACCATCTCCATTTTTTACTACTTTTGGTGCAGGACATCCCATATTGATATCTACTATATCGGCTAGTTCTGATACATATTTTGATGCATATCCCATTGTTTCTTCATCACTACCAAATATTTGCATGCTTATTGGTCTTTTTTCTCCTTTTGTGTTCATTAGTAGTTTTGTTTTTGAATCATCATGAAATATTGCTTTACTGCTTACCATTTCTGTGCATACAAGTCCTGGTCCAAATTCTTTGCATATTTTTCTAAATGGTAAGTCTGTTACTCCTGCCATTGGTGCTAATATTAAGTTATTTTCTAATTCTACATTTCCTATTTTTAATTTTTTTAGATACATATTTCCTCCAATAAAAAAATTAGGACTAAAGCACTGTCCCTTAATCCCTCCAAAAAGGGAGAAAAAGGAACGTCCCTAAATCCCTATTTTACAAATATAGTTTTTTGTCTTTTACTACTGATATTTAATAATATTCCTATTAAAATATAACTTGTTATCATTGAACTTCCACCATAACTTACAAATAATAGTGGAACTCCGGTAATCGGTAATAGTCCCATTACCATGCCAATATTTTCTGCCATGTGAAATAGAAATATTCCTGCAATTCCTGATGCTATTAGTGACCCTGTTGTATCTTTAGCTGTTTTTGCGATGTAAATCGCTTTTGTGACCAGAAAAACATATAGCACTATAATTGTACCGTCCTACTATAAATCCCATTTCTTCGCCAATTACAGAGAAAATAAAGTCTGTTGTTTTTGGGTATAGATATCCTAGTTGTGTTTGATTTCCTTTTAATAGTCCCATTCCTGTTAATTGCCCTGCTCCTATTGCTAATTTTGATTGGATTATATTATATCCGCTTCCACGTGGATCTGATTCTGGATTTAAAAATATATCTATTCTTTTTTTTGCATGTTCTGGTAATATAAAATTATATAATATTGGTATTGATATTCCAGCAATTATTATTGCTCCTATTATATATTTTTTGTCTATTCCCGCAGTGAATAATATCATTGCTAATGCTATACAAAATGCCATTGCTGTTCCATAATCTGGTTGTTTTATTATTAATAATAGTGGTATTGCTACTGCTACAAATATTATTAATAGCCTTGATGGTTTATTTATATCTTCTACGTATCTTTCTTGTATTTTTGATATTATAAATGCTAAGAATAATATTACCGCTACTTTAGCAAATTCTGATGGTTGGAATGAAAATCCTCCTATGTCAAACCAACTTGTTGCTCCATTTACTGGTTTTGTAAATAATACTGCCACCAGTAATATTAAGAATATTCCATAAAAAATTGGTGATAGTTTTACTAATGTTTCATAATTTGTTAGCATTACTATTACCATTACTATTAAGCTTACTGCAAACCATATTATTTGTTTTTTAAATTCATCATATTCTGTTTCTTGTGTGGCTGAAAATAGTGCAACTATTCCTATTATTGATAGTATTATTGCTACTACTAACAAGCCCCATTCCATATTTTTTAATTCTCTTCTTCTCATTAAATCAACTCTTTTTCTTTTTAATTTTCTGATTTAACTTTTTCTTTATTTTCTTGGTGTTCTTCGTCTTTTGTTTGTTCTGCTACATTACTTTGTTCTTCTTGATTTGTTTCTGTTTTATCAGTTTCTGTTTTTTTGTTTTCTGCTTCTTCTATTACTCCATCTATTATTTCTTGTATTTTTTCTTTTGCTTCTATTTCTTTTTGTTGGTTTTCTTTTGTTTCTTGTGGTTCTTCTTTTATTTTTTCATTTTTGAGTGTTTTTTCTTTTGATTCTTGTTTATTTTCTGTTTTATTTTTTTGCTTTTCCTCTTTTTGTCCTTCTTTTTCTTCTACTTCTTTTTTGCCTATCTTTCTAGCGTCATTTTTTATATTAAGAATAGGAATATTTGCGTATAATGCTGGAGCTCCATTTGTTCCATCTTCATTTTCTTTATTTGTTAGTCTTACATCTATCTCTTTTTCGTCGACTTCTATGTATTTTTTTATTACATCTATTATTTCTTGTTTCATAAGTTCTAAAAAGTCTGCTGAAACATTTGCTCTGTCTTGCATTAATACTAAGTGCAATCTTTCTTTTGCTGCATCTTTTGAACTTTCTTGTATTTTTTTGTTTTCTTCTTTTTTGCCTATATTTTTAAAGAAGTTTACTATGTTTTCAAACATTATTTCCTATCCCTCCACTTGCTAATTATTATTTTTTAAATAGTCTTTTTAGTTTTGCCCAAAATCCTTTTTCTCTACCAGGTATTGTTATTTCTATTTTTTCCCCTAATACTCTTTTTGCAATTTCTATGTATGCTTTTCCTGATGGTGCTTTTTTGTTTTGGATTACTGGTTCTCCTTTATTTGTTTGTGTTATTATGTATTCATCATCTGGTACTACACCTATTAAATCTATTGATAATAGGTCTACTATGTCGTCAACATCCATCATTTCGCCTTTTCTTACCATATTAGGTCTTATTCTGTTTATTACTAATTCTGGATTTTTAATTTCTGATGATTCTAATAAACCGATTATTCTGTCTGCATCTCTTATTGCTGATATTTCGGCTGTTGTTACTACTATTGCTCTGTCTGCTCCTGCAATAGCATTTTTGAATCCTTGTTCAATTCCAGCTGGGCAATCTATTAGTATATAGTCAAATTCTTCTTTTAGTTTATCTGTTAATTTTTTCATTTGTTCTTCATTTACAGCGCTTTTGTCTCTTGTTTGTGCGGCTGGTAGTAGGTATAATTCCTTAAATCTTTTATCTTTTATTAATGCTTGTCTTAGTTTACATTTTTCTTCTACAACGTCTACTATGTCATATACTATTCTGTTTTCTAGTCCCATTACTACGTCTAAGTTTCTTAGTCCTATATCTGTGTCTATTAAACATACTTTTTTTCCTTCTACTGCTAAGCTTGATCCTAAATTTGCTGTTGTTGTTGTTTTTCCTACTCCACCTTTTCCTGATGTTATAACTATTACTTCTCCCATAATTCTCCTCCTTAGGATTTTAAAAAAACTCTCATTTTTTTATGTATATATAATACAACGAAAAGGGTTAAAAGTCAATTAGTTTTACAGGGATATTTCAAAAATGTTACAAATTTTTTACAGTTTTTTTGGCTTTTTTCTAAACAAAAAAAGAATTAAATTTTTTGAGGCTACTGAAAAAGTATCAATTTTTAATTCTTTTTTGTTTGTTATATTTTTAATAAAGTGTTGCACGGAAACCGTATGTGTAAAAATATGTCCGAAATTTTATTTTGTCCATGATAAAAAACTGGATATGTCTTTCCACTGTCCATAAAACTTACACCTCTATGGACACATGGTGTGTCAGATAAGTTTGAATATTCTAATGTAAATTCATGTACATTACCTGCCAAATCATATATATTTAATTTATTTGTCTGTTTTGATGCTCCTGTTGTTAATAATTGATAATAGTTTTCACTGCTTGATGTTTTTGATGATGTTACATAGTTTGTTGTATCTGTTGTATATACTGTCCATAAGCTTGTTGAACTGCTTGGATTTATATTATATTTTCCTCTAAATAATGTTAAACTACTATTACTGTAATTTCCCCAATTTGTACTATCTGTTTTTATATCAGCTTTTGTTAAATCAGAGTTTTGTTCTAGAAATTTACATGTTAAGTCCCATTGAATTCCAAATAATAGACTACTTGTTTTATTGGAATCTGCTGATATTCCTTTTGCTAAGTTTTGAGCTTGACTGCATGTAATGTAATTGTATGGTATTTGATTTGGCTTGCTTACTGCCTCTCCATTTACTCCACTATTAGCTGTCCTTGTTTCATTTTTTAATGTTGCTGTGCTATCTCCTATTTCGTATCTTGATATCCAAAATCCTTTATTTGTATATACACTACTTAGCATTTTATTGTACTTTTCTGTATATTCTTGAGCGCTATCTATTCCACATCCCTGATACCATTCATCTGTCCAATTATTTTCTTGGCCTTCTCTATAATCTGTTACATATGTTATTAAATCTGCTTTTATATTATTATAATCGTCTGCGTTTTTTGCTGTTGTAAATACTGTTTTGGGTACTTCTACCCATACCCATTCATTATCATTTTTGTCTTTTATTACTAGTCCTTTTTTTACTGTATTCATTGTTTGTGCAAGACTTACTTTGCTTCCTTCTGGGATTTTTGCTGTATCTCCATTTTTATCTGTATAATTGACTTCTTTTGTATATACCTCTGACCAATTATCTTCATTTATTATATTATAAATAACTTTTCCTTCTGAATTTTTAAAGTATCCTTGATTGTAATTTGCACTTTCTAAAAATTCGTATTCTTTTTGGTTACTGCTTAAGTTTACGCTATCTGGCACTTTTTCTAAATTTGAAACTTGTTTTGTCCATGTATATTGGTTTGTATTTGATGTATTTATTGTGTCTTCCTTGTTGTTTGAAATTACTATTAGTTCATTTCCACTGTTATCTTTTGTTTTTCCTATATAGTAATAATTATCTGGAATTAAAATTCCTTCAATATATCTTAAATCTACTGTTGTTTCATCTGGTTCAGGATAGTCTGTGTAGTATGTTGTGCTTGTATCATCCTTTGTTATTGTTACTCCATTTACATAGAAAATATTATGGCTGTTTTCATTTATTATATATATGTCTGTATAAGAATTTGCATTATTAGGATTATTTTTTATATTTTCATAGTCTTTTCCATAATTTAGAGAGATTCCTTTCATCGCTTCTAGATCTATTACATAAAATTTTCCTGTGTCATTATTTTTGCTTAATACATTTGATAGATTTCCTATGTTTGTGTATTCAATTTTTCCTGGTATTTCTCCATATTCATTATAATATTCTGATACTTTTTCTCTTAGTAATTCTAAGTCATTGTATAATTTTGTTGTGTTTTGTATATGTATACTTCCTTTTGCATTGTATATTAATGTACTTGTTAATATTAGTAACACTATTATTGTTATTACTAGTATTGATAGCGTTACACCTTTTTCTTGTTTTATTTTATTTTTCATCATTAGAATTCTCCTTTTTTTCTTTAGTATAGTTTACTATGAATTTGTTTCATTTTCAAGTGTTTTTTTATTAATGTTTTCTAATATTTTTTCTCTTTTTTTGTATATTATGTCTTCTTTAATTACCAAATACCATAAATACATGTCTATTAGTGCAATTGCGATATTGTGTATATATAATATTAATACACTTGATAGTATTGTAATAATTGTAACTGTAATTTTTGATATTATGTTTGTATAAAATTCAGATTTTTGTATTCCAAAGTTTATATGTAAAATTCCTTTTAAAATTCTTCCTCCATCTAATGGATAAATTGGTAATAAATTAAATATCATAATTAGAAAATTTGTATAAATTATAATAAGTGCTTTAAATAAATCTATATTTATATTGCTTGCAATTATAATTATTATAAAGTTTGTTAGTGGTCCTGCAAGTGCTACTAGAATTTTTTTAATTTCTAACATATTTCCTTTTTTTATTTTTTTGTTATATTCCTCTACTTTTATTTTGAATGATATTGATACTCCAAATGGCATTAATTCAATTTTTTCTGGTTTCATTCCCATTAATAGCCCTGCTAATAAATGTCCTAATTCATGTATTAGAGCAAATAACATTATCATGGCATATATTTCAATCTGTTTTGTAAAGTAAAATATTATAAGAAAAATAAATATTTTTAAGTCTATTCTAAATCTCATATTAACTTTCCTTTTTTGTATTTAGGTTTTAAGCTACCTATCAGCTTTATATTTCTAATATTTTTTGTGGGTCTATTGTTCTTTCTGATATTCTTATTTCAAAGTGTAAGTGTGGTCCTGTTGAGTTTCCAGTTGTTCCTACTTCTGCTATTTCTTGTCCTTGACTTATTTGGTCTCCTTGTTTAACATACAAGTTATTACAGTGTGCATAAATTATGCTTACATCTCCTATTTGAATTTTTAAGTGTTTTCCGTAATCTCCTTCTTCTGATGCTATTACTACTTCTCCTGATGTTGCTGATTTTATTTTTGTTCCCATATTTGCTGCAATATCTACTCCTGTGTGATTTTTAGGTACTGTTGCTGTTGTTGGTTCTCTTTGTCCATATTTTGAGCTTATTGTTCCTTCTATTGGTTTTATAAATGTTGTTGTTGCTTTTATGTTGTTTATATCTTTTTCTTCTTGTGATAATTCTTGTGTGTTTTCTTGTGAATTATTTTCCTCTGGATTATTTTGATTTGAGTTTGCATCTGTTGTATTTGCTTCTTGTTCATTTGCTCCTCCAATTGCTCCTTGTTCAGTTTCGTTTTGAGTATTATTTTCTAAATTGGTTATTCCTTGTTGATTATCATTTTTTTGTAAATTATTTTTTATATTTAGTGTTTCCTTTTCTATATTACTTTTTATATCTTGGTACATTTGCGAAAAATTCATGTCATAAGATAATATTTCATCTGCTTTTTTTAAAAATTCTTCTGAAAATATGTAATTATTATTTTGTATTATGTATATAATTCCATATATTAACAAACTTAATATTATTTGTATTACCATCTTTTTTAATAGTTTAATGTCTTTTTTATTGTCGTCATTATTTAGTGATACTGTTGCTGTTTTTCTTTGTATTCCTTCTTGCCTTTTTGCATATATTTCTTCTGCTCTTTTTATTTTGTCTTCTACTGACATTGTTCTTTCCATTTTTTCTTTCCTTCCTCTCTAGTTTCCAAATTAATTTCTTTATAAACTATATGAGGATGTTTTTTGTTTTATGATTTAATGTGTAGACAAGTTTTAAAAAACACTATGCATAGTAGTTTTTTAACTACTATATATAGTGTTTTTTATTTCAAAATATTATTATTAATGTTTGAATTATACAAAGTACTGTAATTGCTATGGAATATTTTTTTAATTTTGTATATTTGTCTTTTTTATCTTTATTAATTATGATTTTGCTATTATCTTTGTTTTCTATTTTTGAAATATAGTTATTTACTAACATTTCTGCTTCTTTTAATATATATTCCTTGTCTTTTTTGTTTTCTTCATTTTCTGTTGTTTTATTATTCTTTTCTATTTTTTGAAGTTTTTTTGCTTTCTTATTCGTTTTTAGTACTATAATTGCTTCATCAACTATATTTGATGGCAAGTTTTTTAGTACTACCATGTTTTTTAGGTTGCTTGTTTCCATTTGTACCTCCTTGAAATATGTATTTATTATATTATTTCCAATTTTTTCAAGGTTATACATGTCCAAAAGGGACGGTTCTTTTTGGACAAAAATGTCCCAAAAGAACCATTCTTATTTTACATTTCTTTATTTTTTACTGAATTTATTACATCTTTTGTTACTTTATTTTTGTCAAATTTATTTACTATGTATATTACTATAAATGTTAACACAAATGTTATTACATAGGCTAATATACTTACTTGCCATTTTCCTTGCAACAGTTTATTTCCTGCTATTGTTGATGATATTATTGATGGAAATCTTAGTAGTGTTGCTATTGCTAAGAACCTTGATGCTTTTATTGGTAATAATCCTCCTATATATACTAATAAATCTTTTGGAGTTCCTGGTATTAAAAATAATAATGCCATTACGGTTTCTATTTTTTGAGTGTCTTTAAATAATTTGCTGTTTTCTAATTTGGTTACTTTTTCTTTTGGAAAAAATTCATATATAAAGTCTCTTCCATATTTTTTTACAAAGAAATATATCATTGCTGTTACTATGAATACTGATATCATTAGAAATATTGTTCCCCATATTGGTCCAAAACAGATTCCTGCTAATAGTTCTACTGGTTCTCCTGGTAATATCGCTAATACTACTTGGGCTAGTTCTAAACCAAATAATATTAACATTCCTGTTATTCCTGAGTTGGTTATTTTTTCTTTAAATTCTGCTTGTCCTTCTGGTGTGTTTATTTGTTTTATTACTGGTATCATGTATATTGTTGCAATTACCAATATTGCTATTGTTATTATTAGTGCTATTAATTTTATGGCTTTTGCTTTGTTTATTTTTTTCATTTATTTGCCTTCTTTCTATTTTTTAATTTGTCTACTTATTTTGTATAATGGTTTTATTGTAGCATAAAATAAGTTAAAAATATAGTATTTTTTGTCTTTTTTTGTCATTTTCAATTGACACTTATTCTGTTGGGTGATAAAATTCTGGAAATAAAAAAACAAAAAGTGAGGTAATACATATGGAAAATGAAAGTTTGTTTTCTAACATTTTAAGTCTCTTACGTAGAGATTTAAAAAAGCAATCAAAGTTACAACGTTTAATAAAACGGACAAATAAAGAGTTGGCCAATCTAAGTGAGTGCATTCAAAAGGCAAAGTCTTTTGAATATCCTAATGATGCAACTGCAATGTTTGCTGAGAAAGTCTTAGAAAAATATAGTCGTTCTATTATGCAAATTGATTCTGCTTCTTTGTCAACTGAGAAATCCATTTGGGTTTATGCCCATGATTATCTTGATTTATCTGTTTATGAAGAAAGGCTTAAATTGTCAGCTGGTTCGCTTGATGATTCCAAGAATGCTATTCAGAAGGATATGAAAGCATTTGTAGACATTTCATTGAAATCAATTAATTTAGCAATGAATACTAAATATTCTTTTTATTTGAGTTCTATTGAGTTAAAGAATTTTGATTTTGATAATGGTTCTTTGTCTGCACGTTTTGAGCTGACAATTAACTTCCGTTAATTGTTAAACAAAGAAAGAGAGGGAGTACTGAAATATCAGTACTCCTTTTCTTTTTTATTTTTATAAATTGCATGCTAATTCTTTTAATATTTTAAATAACAATTTTTGTAATTCAATAGCCTTTTCTTTATCAATTTCTTCTTGTAGTTCTTTAGCACGTTTATTTAAAAAAATAGTTTGTTTCAATGTCTAATGCTCCCTGTATTAAAATAACTTTTTTTCCATTTATATTTTCCTCATATAAAGTTTTGTTTGACAATCATTAGAATTCTGTGTATAATATAAATAGAAAATGAGAACACAAATAATGTGTGTTACCTAAAAAAGTTTAAGTATACACCACTAGCTCTGTGAAAGCGTATGTGGTGTATTTTTTATTGTTGCTTATTTGATAGTATTATGTATATAACACTTAATAAGGCAACGTTTATAGTTATTGAAATCATAAATCCTATTATTAAGAATATTAAAAAATCTAACATATAAACACCACCTCCAATCTCTCAACTATTGTTGAGGAATTAAAGGTAACACCCACATCTGCTTTTATCTCATTTCCTATGCCAATTATATTATAATATTTTTCTTTTAAAAACAAGCGAACATAGTAAAATTTTACAAATAATTTTACTATATTTTTATTTTTAACACTAAAACATAAAAAATCGATAAAATGTTGATATTCCAACGTTTTATCGATTTTTTATTGGAGGCGAGTATCGGAGTCGGACCGATCATCAGAGTTTTGCAGACTCGTGCCTTACCGCTTGGCTAACTCGCCATATTTAATTTTTATATTTAAATAGAAACTTTGTGGAGCAGGTAACGGGAATCGGACCCGTAACTTAACCTTGGCAAGGTTATGTTTTACCACTAAACTATACCTGCATTTTTGCTTGTTGTTATATTTAATTATATTCAAAATCAATTAATATGATACCAAATATTATAAATATTGTCAATAGTTTTAAAATAATTTTAGGGATTGGAGACCCGTCCCCCTAATCCCTATTTTTTATTTTTTTGATTTTTTTGTAGTGGTTTTTCTTTTAGTTGAAGCTTTTTTTGTTGATTTTGGTTTCTTTTCTGTTTCTTTTTTTACTTCTTCTGCTTCTTCTGGATTCCATTTTTCTCCTTGCTTTGGTTTATTCCAAGAAATGTAATCACATGATGCTGGGTTGTTTTCGCAAATATAGTAGTTTCTTTTTCTTTTTGTTTTTCTTACTTGTACTGTTGCTCCACATTTTGGACATGGAACATCTATTGTTTCTATTATTGGTTTTACATTTCTACATTCTGGGAAACCTGGACATGCTAAGAATTTTCCGTATCTTCCATATTTGTACACCATCATTCTTCCGCATTTTTCACATTGGACATCAGATACTTCGTCAACTAGTTGTACGTGCTCTAGCTCTTTTTCGGCTTTTTCTAATTCTTCTTTAAATGGTCCATAGAATTCTCTGATTATTTTTTTCCATTTTTCTTTTCCTTCTGCTATTTCGTCAAATTCATTTTCTATTTTGGCTGTAAATTCTACATTTACTATGTCTGAAAAGTTTTCTGTAAGTAGTTTGTTTACTATTTTTCCAAGTTCTGTTGGTATTAGTTGTCTTTTTTCTTTTTCTATGTATCTTCTTTCTAAAATAGTTGTGATTGTTGGTGAATATGTACTTGGTCTTCCTATCCCTTTTTCTTCCAAAGCCTTTACTAGGCTTGCTTCTGTGTATCTTGCTGGTGGTTCTGTAAAGCTTTGTTTTGGATTTATTTTTATTAATTTTACTTCTTGTTTTTCTTCTAACGCTGGTAACATTCCTGCTTCTTGTTCTTCTTTTTCGTCTGTTCCTTCTACATATAAAATCATAAATCCTTTGAATTTTAAGTTTTGGCCATTGGCTTTAAAGTCATATTCATTTGCCTTTATATTTACCGCCATTGTGTCATAAATTGCTGGTTTCATTTGGCTTGCCATAAATCTGTTGTAAATTAATTTATATAATTTGTATTGGTCTTTACTTAATTCGTCTTTTACACTGTCCGGCTCTATGTCTGAATATGTTGGTCTTATACCTTCATGTGCATCCTGTGCATCTTTGCTTGTTTTATAGTATCTGTTTTCATAGAATTCTTCACCATATGTTGATACTATGTGTGTTTTTGCAGCAGCTCTTGCTTCTTCTGATATTCTTGTTGAGTCTGTTCTCATGTATGTGATTAGACCTACTGTTCCTCTGTCTGATATTTTTACACCTTCATATAATGTTTGTGCAACAGACATTGTTTTCTTTAATGTGAATCCTAATTTTCTTGATGCTTCTTGTTGCATTGTACTTGTTGTAAATGGTGGTGCAGGATTTCTCTTTTTTTCACCTTTTTTGATGTCTGATACTATGTATTTTGCTTTTTCTATGTCCTTTAAAATTTGGTCAACTTGTTCTTTTGAGTTTATTTCTTGTCTTTTTCCGTTTTTTCCATAGAATCTTGCTTCAAATTCTTTTTTTGATTTTTCGTCTTTTAAGTTTGCATATATGTTCCAATATTCTTGTGGTATAAAGTTTTCAATTTCTGTTTCTCTGTCTACTATTAGTCTTACTGCAACTGATTGGACTCTTCCTGCTGATAGTCCTCTTTTTACTTTTTTCCATAGTAATGGACTTATTTTGTATCCAACTATTCTGTCTAATACTCTTCTTGCTTGTTGTGCATCAACAGTATTTAAGTCAATATCTCTTGGTTCTTTTATTGCTTTTTGTACTGCTGATTTTGTTATTTCATTAAAAGTGACTCTTGTTATTTTGTCTTTGTCATCTTCTAATATTTTTGCTAGGTGCCATGCTATCGCTTCACCCTCACGGTCAGGGTCAGTTGCTAAATAGACTTTTTTTGCTTTTTTGCTATCAGCTTTTAGAGATTTTATTAAATCTCCTTTTCCTCTTATATTTATATATTCTGGTTCAAAATCGTGTTCTATGTCTACACCTAGCTTTGATTTTGGTAAATCTCTTATATGTCCCATTGAGGCTACAACTTTTGTGTTTCCTCCTAGGAATTTTTTTATTGTGTTTGCTTTTGCTGGTGATTCAACTATTATTAATTTATCGGCCATAATTCCTCCCATAGTTTTTTGTAATACTCTTTGTATTCTAGAACATTTTTTCATTTTTTGCAAGTTTTTTCTAAAATTGTATTAAAAAATTGATATTTATTATTAAAATGTTAATAAACCATTCTGCTCGTTCAAAAGTGGAATGGTTTATTTTTCATACTTAAAATTTTTTTCTAAATAAATCTACTATGACTTCTTCAGCATTAATTGGAGTCACTTGATTTTTTCTAAAAATATCTAGAATTTGATTTGCTTCTATTTCATCATTTGTTACATATTTTATACTTTTATTTTCTACTTTTGTATAGTTTGGTTCATATTCTGTTTTTATTATATGAATTCCATATTTGGGTTTTTCATATGAATTTATTTCGTCTTCATTTATTTGCTTGTAATATTCTAATTTTATTGGATGTGTTATTCCTGCTTCTTCAAGTTTCTCTTTTTCAATAAATACACTGCCAAAAAATGTTTTCAAAAAAATCCCCCTTTTCTTTTGTTTGTGTTGTGACAATTTATATATTACTACTATTTTCAATGGTTTGCAAGGATTTTTCATCGCAAGTTTTGACATAAAATTTGTTATTTCTACTATATTTTATTATTTTTCTTTTTTATTCGACTATTTCTCTTAAAAAGTTTTGTATTTCGTTTGCTAAAATTTCTTCTTTTCCTGTATAACTATGATTTGCTCCTTCTATATATCCTATGTCTAATTTGTCGTTTTTTATTTTTTCTTTTACCATTTTACATAGCTCGTCCGCTTTTTGAATTATTAATTCTCTATCATTTCCCCATCTCATAAATAGTGGTACTTTGATGTTGTTTATTTCTTTGTAATCATAGTTTTTGTCTGAAAATTTTGCAAAGTCTATATCTTTGTTTTCTATTGCATATCTTAAAAATGTGTTGACACTTATTGGATGTATGAAACTTTCTTCTGGCATTAATTGATTTTCCATTTTTTCTTTTTTCATGTTTTTGGCATATGTTACCATTACTGGAAAATCATCTTTTAGATACACTTGTAGTGCTAGTGGAATGTCTACTAATGATAATAGTATTATTCCTTTTATTCTTTCTAATGTTTTTTCTTGTTTTTCTTCTATTAATTTATTGTAGGTATATATTGTTTTTGTGCATCCTAGGCTATGCCCCATTATATATATTTCTTCATATCCGTGGCTTGTTGCATAGTTTATTGCTCCAACAATATCATTGTAACTTTCTGATATTTCTTCATATGCTGTTCCTGCAAGTTCTTGTTTCTCTTGATTTTCTTTTTTTATATAATTTACTATATCATGTCCTCTGTTATTAAATGCAAAAAAATCAATATTTAGTTCATTTGCTTTTTCAGCTATTTTTTCGTCTCTTTCCTTCAAACAATTTGTTGCCATTCCATGTATTGATATTAATACTTTATTTGTTTTGCTTTGATTCTTATACATGACTCCTTTTAAATCCACATCATCTGTTGCTTTAAAGAACGTTGTTGCTATATTCATATTTTTCATCCTCCTAATATATAAATGAGCATGATTTAAAATCATGCTTACCTAATAAAGTTTGTTGATATTATTTTTTCATTTTCTGGCTCTTTTATACCTGATTTTTTGCCAGTTTCTATACATTTTAAAAGCCATGACATATTGTTTGCTAATGTTCTCATTGTTTGCAATCCTTCTTCATCTTTTAATACGTCTTCTGGTTTGCTTCCATGTACCATATTCCAATATTGAGATGTTACTATTGGCATGTTGTTCATTGCAAAATATTTGTTTATTTGGTCAAATGTTGATGTTGCTCCGCCTCTTCTGCAACTTACAACTGCTGATGCTAATTTGTTTTTGAATAATTCTCTTCTTCCATAAAATGCTCTGTCCATAAATGATGTTATCATTCCGCTTCCAGATGCAAAATGTACTGGTGTTCCAAATACAAATCCATCTGCCTCTGGTACTTTTTCTAGAAATTCATTTACTTTGTCTTCCATAAAACATTTCCCTGTTTTTATGCAGTTTCCACATCCTAAACATCCTGATATTGGTTTGTTTCCAACCCAGAATATTTCTGTTTCTATTTCGTTTTTCTCTAGTGTTTTTTGTACCTCTGTTAAGGCTGTGTATGTGCAGCCTTTTTCGTGTGGACTTCCATTTACTAAAATAACTTTCATTTTTTCTCCTAACTAGGGATTTTTCCCTTATTATGATTTTATTTAGATTTTTTCTACAATTTCATTTTGATTTTTGTATATGCTGTTTGCTGGAACTACTTTTCTTACAGATGATAGAGGATATATGTTGCTATGGCTTCCGATTACAGTTCCTGGGTTTAGTACTGAACCACATCCTACTTCTACTTCGTCTCCTAACATTGCTCCGAATTTTTTTAGACCTGTTTCTATTTTTTCTGTGTCATTTTTTACAACTACCAATTTTTTGTCAGACTTTACATTTGATGTTATTGAACCTGCTCCCATGTGTGATTTGTATCCTAATATTGAATCTCCTACATAGTTATAGTGTGGTACTTGAACTTTGTTAAATAGTATTACATTTTTTAGTTCTGTTGAGTTTCCTACTACTGCGCCTTCTCCTACTATTGCTTTTCCTCTTATAAATGCACAGTGTCTTATTTCTGCATTTTTTCCTATTATTGCTGGTCCATGTATGTATGCTGTTGGCGCAACTGTTGCTGATTTTGCAATCCATACATCTTCTCCTATTTTGTCATATTCTTCTGTATCTAGTGTATTTCCTAATTCTATTATGAAATCATTTATTTTTGGTAATACCTCCCATGGGTATGTTGCTCCTTCAAATATTTTTTTTGCTATTGTTTCATCTAAATTATATAAATTTTTTATTTTACATTCTTCCATCTTTCTTCTCCCTTTTTATGAATTTTAGTGCTGTGATTTCAGTCCTGATTTTTTATTTTATAATATTTCTATGAAATTAATAATTTATATATTTTGAAGTGATTCGTGGGGACCGTTCAAAAATTCTAAAAAGTTGAAAACTTTTGTTAGAATTTTTAGAATGGGGCAACGAAAAATAAATAAATTATTAATTTCAAAAAATGATATACAAAAAATTATAACCACTCACCATTTTTCTTAATATAAATTTTCTTTATACTTTGAACAAGTACAGTATATATTATAAGTAATAATACGACAAATGCATAATATTTTCCTGGTAATATTTCAAAATTAAATGTACCTACATTATGCAACAATATTGGTGTCACTATTGTTCCTATTATTGTTATCAATGTTGATATTGTTAAAAATTTATTTGCTCTTGATTCTATGAATGGCATTTTGGCTGTTCTAACATAGTGAATTATCATTGTTTCACTTATTAGGCATTCTACAAACCATGCTGTTTGGAACCATGATTGTTTGTCTACACTGTTGTATCCAAATACAAACCAAAATACTACAAATGCTATTACATCTGTTATTGAACTTGTAATTCCCATTACATTCATGAATTTCCCAAGTCCTTTTGTATCCCATTTTCGTGGTTTTTCCAAGAATTCTTTATCTACGTCATCATATGGAATTGCTATTTGTGATATATCATATAAAAAGTCTTGTATTAACATTTGTATTGGCAATAGTGGTAAAAATGGTAAAAAGATACTTGCTATTAATATACTAAATACATCTCCAAAGTCTGAGCTTAATGCCATTTTCATATATTTTATAATGTTTCCATATACTTTTCTTCCTTCGATTACCCCATCATATATTACTTGCAAACTTTTTTCTAGTAAGATTATATCACTTGCCTCTTTTGCTATGTCTGTTGCAGAATCTACACAAATTCCTACATCTGCTGTGTGTAGTGATGGTGCGTCATTTACACCGTCTCCCATATATCCTACTACATGGCCATTTTTCTTGTATGTTTTTACAACTCTTTCTTTTTGTAATGGATTTAGTCTTGCAAAAACGTCTACTTCTTCTACTGCTTTTTCTAATTCTTCATCTGACATTTGGTCTAGCTCTACTCCTGTAATTATTCTGTCTGATCTTAATCCTACTGTGTTACATATGTTTTTTGTTGCATATGCATTATCTCCTGTTAAAATTTTTGTTTTTACTCTAATTTTCTTTAAGTCATTTATTGTTTTCTTTACATCTTTTTTTGGTGGATCTAAAAATGCAACATATCCTACAAATGTCATTTCACTTTCATCACTGCTATTAAATACATTTACACCTGGATATTCTTTTTTTGTTGCTAGTGCAATTACTTGCATTCCCATATTTGATAAATTATTTGCGTTTACTTCAATTTGTTTTATTAAATCTTCTGTTATTGGAATTATCTCATCTTTATATTTTACTTGTTTGCAACATTTTAAAATTTCTTCTATTGCACCTTTTGTTAGCATTCTGTAGCCATCTTCATTTTTTACAACTACACTCATTCTTTTTCTTGTGTAGTCAAATGGGATTTCGTCTACTTTTTCATATTCTTTTAGAACTTGTTTTATTTTGTGTTGATTTCCATATGCTATTACTGCTTTATCAACTAGATTTTTTATTCCTGTTCCATAGTAACTGTTTAGATATGCATATTTTAAAATGTCTATGTCTTCTTCTCCCATTACATTTATGTATTTTTGCAATGTTATTTTATCTTGTGTTAATGTTCCTGTTTTGTCTGTACATAAGATGTCTATTGCTCCTAAGTTTTGAATTGATTGTATGTTTTTTACTAGTGTTTTCTTTTTTGCTAGTGTTTTGCTTCCTTTTGTTAAGTTTACATTTACTATCATTGGTAACATGCTTGGTGTTATTCCAACTGCTACTGATAACGCAAATAGTAATGCTTCCATTAAGTCATGTCTTATGAATGCATAAATTATAAATACTGCTATTGACACTACTACCATATATTTTATTAGTAGTTTTGTGATGTTATTCATTCCTTTTTCAAAGTTTGTTATTTCTTTTTTATTGTCGATTTCTTTACTCATTCTTCCTAAATATGTGTCAAATCCTGTTTGTATTGTTACTGCTGTTCCGCTTCCACTGACTACACTTGATCCCATTAAGCATATGTTGTTTATATCAAATATTCCTTTTGGTTCGTTTGAAGTTGTTGTTTTTTCAACTAAAACACTTTCTCCTGTGAATACTGATTGGTTCAAGAATAAATCTTTGCTTTCTATTAGTATTACATCTGCTGGTATTATTGAACCTGCATTTAGTTTTATAATGTCTCCTATTGCTATGTTTTCTACTCTTACTTCTTTTTCTTTTCCACTTCTTACTACATTTGTACTTGAATATATTTGTGCTTTTAGTTTTTGATTGAATTTATATGTTGAGTAGTTTTGGCAAAATTTTATAAATGCACTTACTACTGCTATTCCTACTATTATTCCTGCTCCTAATTTATCTGATAGTACGAAGTCTATTAATGCTAATAGTAGTAATATGTATATAAATTTGTCATTGAATGATTTTATGAAGAATTCTATCCAACTTTTTTTCTCGTTTTTTACTACTATGTTTGGACCATTTTGTTCATATCTTTTTTCGTATTCTTTTTGTGTTAGTCCTTCTTCTTTTGTGTTGTATTGTTTTAGGATTTCTTCTTTGCTTTTCTTTGATGTTTCTGTGTATTTTTCTAGTAGTTCTTTGTCTGTGTTTTTCATTTGTTTTACTTTTTTCTTAATTTCAAATAGTTGTATCATTTGTATCACTTTCCTTTTTTATTGATTGTGTTTTTATTTTTTGTAAGTTTTGTTTTACGGTTGTATTATATCACTTTTTTAAAATTTTTAAAGTTTTTCTGTTAATTTTTTGTTATATCGACAAAATCTCACAAATAGATGAGACAAATTTTGACCGTTCCTCTTGTCTCATCTATGTTTTTCTGCTATACTTTAAGCATTATGGAAGAAGAAAGATATAAACATTTAAATAAATATTTGAAAGAGAAATTTGGAGAAAGAACATTAAAAATATGTATTGATGGTGGCTTTACCTGTCCAAATAGAGATGGAACTTTATCTACAAGGGGATGTATTTTTTGTAGTAAAAAGGGTTCTGGAGAATTAATACGTTGTGGTTCTGGTGATACTATAACTGAAAAAATTAGTAATCAAGTAAAAAATTATTTTAATAGTTACAGAAGTGAACGTGCTAATAAATTTATTGCTTATTTTCAAAATTTTACTAATACATATGATTCTTTAGATATGCTTAAATCTAAATATGATGCCGCTTTAATAGATGATAGAATTGTTGGTTTAGAAGTTGCTACAAGACCTGATTGCATAAATAAAGATATTGTTGATTTATTAAAATCATATAAAGATAAATATTATGTTTGTGTTGAACTTGGTTTGCAAACTTCTAATGATGTTACTAGCAATTTAATTAATCGTGGTTATTCAAGCCACCAATTTACGGTTGCTGTTAAATTATTAAATGATGCTGGTATTGATGTTGTAGCTCATATTATGGTTGGATTACCTGGTGAAAATTTTGATGATTTAAAAGATACTGTTGATTTTATTAATATGCATAATATTCAAGGTTTGAAAATCCATTCTACATATGTTGTAAAAAATACAGTTCTTGCTGATATGTTTTTTGCATGCTGCTATGAACCTATTTCTTTAGAATATTATTTGGAGGCTCTTTCTTATGTTGTTACTCATATTTCTCCAAATGTTGTTATTCATAGAATTTCTGGAGATGCTCCTAAAGATTTGTTGGTTGCTCCTGAGTGGAATTTGCATAAAAAGTGGGTTTTGAATGGATTTGATAAAATTTTAAGAGAACAAGATTTATGGCAAGGAAAATATTATAAAGCTTAAAATAGTATACGTTTTTAATAATCGTATACTATTTTGTTTTTTTAAAATTCATATTCTTGTATAACTTTTCCGTCTACATTTTTTAATATTATTTTGTTGTCTTCAATTATTATATAACTATGTTCTGTGTTGCACTTTGGAAGTGAGATAGAGCCTGGATTTGCAAAGATGTATCCTTCTTTTTCTTGGATAAATCCTTGATGAATATGGCCATATATCATTATATCAAAGTCGTCATATGGTATTTTTTCAATGTTATATTTGTGTCCATGTGTAAAGTAAAATTTTTTGCCGTTTATTTCCATTAAAATGTGGTCTTGAAATTTGAATTCTGATATTGTTTCGTCTACTTCTGCGTCACAGTTTCCTCTTACTACCAACAACTTGTCCTTTAATGAATTTAGCGTTTGAGCTACTTTCATTGGATTGTATTCTTGGCTTAAATCATTTCTTGGTCCATGATAATATAAGTCTCCTAATAGTATTATTTTGTCTGGTTTTTCCTTTTCATTTATTTCTTTTATTTTTTCTCCATAATATCCTGATCCGTGGATATCTGATATTACTAATGCTTTCATTTTTTATCCTCCTTTTTTAATATGCCTTTTTTAGAGTATATCTGATTTTCTATTTTATTGGTCTATATCTTCTAGATTATTGAAAAATTCTTCTGTTAGTTCTTCTTCATAAACATATTCGCCATTTTTGTATCTTAATATACTGTCATTTTGAATTTGATTTTTTAGTTCTTGTGATATTTCTGTTTCTTCGAAGATTTTGTTTGTGTTTTTGTTTAGTAGGTATACTCCATTTACACTAAAATCTACTACTTGATATAAACAGTTTTCTTCTCTGTTTTGGTTTAGATTTTCTTGCTGTTTTAATGTTTTTTCATTGCTAATTTCATTGTTACTTTCGTTGTTATTATTTGGTATATTCATATTTTGTTCTCCTTTTTCTTTTGCGTTTTCAAGGTATTTTGATAGTTCTTGTATAAAGTTTTCTACCAAATTACTCTCTTTTACATCATTTGCTAGTTTGTTAAAGATTTCTAATTTCAATAAAAATTCTCTCCTTTTTGTTTTTTTTATTTTTTATAATTTTGGGCGAATTTAATTGTTCTATATGTTATCTCTATTTGCTACTTTTTGAACTTTCGCCTGTTTGATAATTTATTGTTATTCCTGGTTGAATATTGTATACATATACGTTAAAGCTTACTCCTTGTCCATTATCTTCTACAGAATATGCTTCCATTTCAACACCACTGGCTACTTTGTTGTCTCCTTTAAAATCTGGTGTTACTCTATAAAGCACATGGTTTTTATTGTTTTTTCCTATATATTCTGCTACTTTATTTTCAAATGGTAGCATTCCTTCAACATTGAAGTAGTTTGTTCCTGTTATTAGGTTTAATTCGTTTGCATTTTCTCCTGCTAATTGGTAGCCTATTAAATGACATCTATTGTATAAAAATTCTCCGTCATATTTTGCTTGTTTCCAACCTGTCGGTTTTACGTTGCTGATGTATCCTCTTTTTTCTGTTGGCATTACTTCTTTGCATATATTTGCATATGCTACTCCGCATCTTTTTAAATTGTCTAGTTGACTGTAGTTTTCAAATGCTTTTGTGGTGTGTTCTTTTTCTTCAAAGTATGGTTTATTGTTGTTTATTTCTGTGTATATTTTATCTGTGTATTCTGGTATGTTACTTAGGTTGTAGTTTGTAGTTATTTCATTTGACTGGTTTTCTGCATTGTTGTTTTCTTGCTTATTTAATATTAGACTTGCTATTATGAATATTATGATTATTAGTGTTGATATTATTTTTTCGGTTTGTTTATTTGTTCTTTTTTTATTTGTGTGTTTTGTTCGTGTATTTCTTTTCACTTTTGTAATCTCCTCTTTTGTTTATTTTTTGATAATTTTGGGGCTACTTGGTCTCTGATTATCTGTTTTTCTTTTAGTTTTCCACTATTATATCACAATATGTGGATTGTTGTATTAATTTTTTTAAACTTTTGCTTTTTCACCAAAATATTTTGTTAATTTTCTATGTATAGATTTTTTGTCTTTAATTTTATGTGTTTTTAATTATTGTTGTTTTATGCTTTGATGCTTTTTTCTTCAATTATTTTTATTATTTTGTCAATTTTCTCTTCTCTTTTTCCTGATGTATCAAAAAATTTAATATTATACTTTTTACATTCTTCTGCATTTTTCTTGCTTTGATTAATAATATGTTTGCATATAAGTTCTAGTCTTACACTTCCTATTCCTCTGGTCCAGTCGTTATTGTCATCATTTTTTCTTATTTGTTTCATTAAATGTTCTACATTTTCGTTTGGCATTCCCATGCAGTAGATGTCAAATCCTAATGGTTTAAATTGTTTTTTAGCATTTTCTATGCTTATTTCATGGGTTTCAAATATCATTTTCCTTTTTGCTTTTCTTAAGTCTATTTTCATTTGATCCACCATTTCATAAAATACCTTTGTAATTACCTCATTTGGAAGATTAATTTCTTTTGGGTCTAGCTCTAATATTCCGTTTTTGGGTTTCATTTGGGAAAATTTTTTTCTTCGATATAATATTCCTAATGCTAATGAGACTATATCTCCTCTCACTAACTCATAATTTTTATTTCTTTGAAATAATTGATTTGAAATTGTTGATTTACCACATCGTGGTGTTCCTATGATTAAAATATTTTTACTTATTTCTTTTTCCTCCTTTTGTTTTTGGTGAAATAAGCAAAAGTTTTGTTTATTATACTCTATTTTTTGATATGAGTAAATATTTTTTATGATTTTGGTTAATTTTTTATGCTAACTTTTAAAGGTAACTAAAATATTGTTTATTCACACGTTTTAGAAAACTCCTGAAATGTTAACAGCGGACGTTAATAATATTTATTCTTTTCAAATATTTTAACGCCCGCTTCTTTGTTTATTTTCGAAAATGTTTAGGTTTAAGCACTTTTGAAATAATGTTAAGTATAGTGTCAAGTTATCTTTTTAATTTTGAATTTTGATTTGTTCTTCTTTTATTAGTTGATATCTTATAAGTTCCTCACTGTCTAGATTTTCCTTATGCATATCAACTGCTGTAATTTGATGGTTATCATATGTTGTATAATAATAAATTCCTTTAGTTGCATTGCAACAAGATGTATAAATTGTTATTTCATATTTTCCATTATCTAACTCACAACATCCTCTTTGTTGATCAACCGAATTAAGAATATGGAAAAATTGACTAACGCTTTCATTTTCTGTATCTTTTGAAACAGAATTCATTTTTACAAAACTTACTCTTATAAATCTTGATTGTGAAGATAAATCTCCTGGAAGTCCTATTGCTCCCATTCCTCTGCTGTATTTATCTAATTCTAAATTCTTTGCAAATTTGTTTTCAGGTGATTTTGATGATAGATTCATATAGTTGTTTAATGCAAACATTTGCTTATCAAATGGTGGGTTGTTTGTTAGTACGCCTACTGGATTTTCGTATATTTTTATTCCGTCTTTCATTGCTTCAACTGTTATTGTTTCTGTTTTGTCTGCAATAATCCAATGCAACTGTGCTAATGGTAGTTGTTCATTAAATGTCTCGTTTAAAAAGTTCATTTTTTCTATTAATTGTTGTGCTTCTTTTACTGTTGTGCATTGACTTAAAATCCATGGAATGAATTCATATTGTGTTATGTTGTCTTTTTCTTCTTTTTTTGAGTTGTAGTGTGTGTTTCCTACAAAGTTTAGGCCTGCTATTCCTAGCCCTTTTTCGTTTATTGCGTCATAGTATAGTGGGTAATTTTCTGCTACATATGCCATTCCTATTATTGCATAGTGATTTTTTATTGGTTCTTGGTCTTTGAATTTGAATTCGTAGTTTCTTGGCGTTATTGTTATTTCGTCTCCGTATGAGAATTCATAGTCTAATGTTCTTCCAAAATAGAAGTCTTTTGTTTTGTATGTTGCTGCTGTACACATAATTTTTCTCCTTTCGCTTCACTTCGTTTCGCTCATCGAAAACAAAAATTTTTTTAAAATTTTTGTTTTCAAATCTTGGGTTGGTTCGTTCATCGTCATCCAAAATTTTTTAAATTTTGTCTGCCAAATCTTGGGATGTTTGTTCATCGTAATATTTTTTATTTTAGATGGCAAATTTTTGTGGTTCTGGATATTCTACTCCAAATGTTTCTACTGTTACTTTTTTCATAACAGGTGGTTCTACTGGTCTATCTTTTCCTCCACCAAATGGACTTCTTGTGATTACTCTTGATTTTACAATTTTATCTACTACATCCATTCCTTCTATAACACTTCCGAATGCAGCATATTTGCCATCTAAAAATTCAGAGTCATCTGTTACTATAAAGAATTGTGAACCTGCACTATTTGGTGCCATACTTCTTGCCATTGATATGATTCCTCTTACGTGTGAAATATTGTTTTCAACTCCGTTTTCTTTGAATTCTCCTTTTATTCCATATCCTGGTCCTCCCATTCCTGTTCCTTCTGGGTCTCCTCCTTGTGCCATGAATCCTGGAATTGTTCTGTGGAATATTAGTCCGTTGTAGAATCCTTTTTGTATTAGGTTTACAAAGTTGTTTACTGTTTCTGGTGCTTTGCTTGGGTATAGTTCTAGTTTTATTATTCCTCCGTCTTCCATTTCTATTGTTACTATTGGTTTTTTTAAAATTTCACTCATAATTTTTCTTCCTTTCACTTCACTTCGTTTCGTTCATCGTCATCCAAAATTTTTCAAATTTTGTCTGCCAAATATTGGGCTGGTTCGCTCATCGCCATACAAAATTTTTTATTTTAAAATTTGTTCTACAAAATCGTTATCATTAAATAGTGTGATTGCTTTTGGCAATACATCTATTATGAATTTGCTTCCGGTTAGCTTTTCTCCATCAACATTAAATGTAATTTCTTCGTCTAGCTCTAGTTCCACATGGCTTGTCCTAAATTTATGAATTCTTCTTTTTCCTTCATGTTTTCCTTTTTTAAGCCTTAATATTAATGGAATCATTTTGATTTTTGGCATTTCCTCTGCATAATAAATATCTAGCAAGCCGTCTGTTAGTGTTGATTTTGGTGCAATGTTGAATCCTCCTCCATAATATGCGCCGTTACAAATACTTAAAATTGTATATTTTGTTTCTATGTTTTTTATATCTGTTTTTAATTTCATTCTTTTGTGTTTGAATTTTATAAAAGTATATATGATGCTTGCGTTATAGAGCTGATTTGTTGGTATTATTGTATTTCTTAATTTGTCAATATTGTTTGCCACCTCTGCATCAATTCCTGTGCATGCTACATTTATAAAGTATTTGCTATTGATTTTTCCTATGTCTATTAGCGTTTCTTTGTTAGGTAAATTTTTTATTGTTCTGTATGTATCATTTCCTGACCCCGCTGGTATTATTCCAAGTTTGTTTTTGGTTCCTACTAAAGCCGGTAGCACAAGAGTTAACGTTCCATCTCCTCCAACAACATATATTACGTATTCTTTGTCTTTGTATTCTGAAGCAATGTCATATCCACTTTTTTCTTTTGTTATGTATCTAATTTCAAAATCAATGTTTCGATTTTTACAGGCTGCTTCAATATTTGGTATTATTTTCTTACTTTTGCCTCTTCCTGCACTTTCGTTTACTATAAAAATCCATTTCATATTTTCCTACTTTCTAAGTATGTTTAGTACTTCATTTCTTATATAATTATTTGCTTTTTCTACTTCCATGTGACTTACGTTTATTGGTTTTCCAAATTCAATTGATAGTCCTTTTCTGAATGGCTTGTAGTCTCCTTTTATGGCAAATGGAATTATTGGTGTGTTTGTTTTTTTTGCTATTTCGACTGCTCCATGTCTGAATTTTAAAAGTTCTTGGTTGGTTCTGTTTCTTGTTCCTTCTGGAAAGATTCCAACTGCTCCTCCTTGTTTTAGGATTTCTTCTGCTTCTTTTATTGCTATTGGATTGCTTTTGTTTCTGTGTATTTTTATTGTTCCTATGCTTTCAAGGATTTTTCCATGGATTCCTTTGAATAGGCTTTCTTTTGCCATGTAGTATATTGTTCTGTTTGTGTGTGACATTACCATTATTGGGTCGAATGCGTGCTTGTGGTTTCCTACTATGATTATGGGTCCTTTTTCTGGGATGTTTTTTGTTCCTTTTGTTGTTGGGTTGTATAGTATTTTTAGTAGTTTGCTGTATATTGCTTTTGCGAATTTGTATAGTTTTTGGTTTTCTTTCATTTTTGTTTCCTTTTTTATTTTTTTGTATTATAATATTTTAGCATAATAAATTGTTAAAATTTTCCTACTATTTTATATTGTTTGTAGCATTTATTTATGTTAATTTTATCAGTGTCAAAAAGTTTGTTACTTTTCTATTATATAAAAAACTAATGCATTTTTACATTAGTTTTTTCTTAAAATAATTGTGGATTATATCTATTATCTCTTAAAAATGAAGTGTGATCTAATAGTTTTTTGTCATATTCTTCATAATATATATTATTTTTTTTATATTTTTTTCTATATAAATTGTACATAATATATTTTCCTTTTGCAATGATAATATTCATTGTCAATTTCGTGTCAAAATAAAATTTTTTTACTATTTCCCCACATTTTTCGTACATACTAATGCTTGTTTCATCTATTATATCTTCTTTATAAATTTGCCATTCATTTATTTTACTGTATTTGTTTGTTATATTTCTTAAATACTTTGCTATCTTTTCATAATTTTTATCTATAAATTCATCTGGTATTCTTATATCTTCTCCTATCCACAATCCTTTTTTGCTTTGTTCTATTGCGAGTTTGTTAAACTTATAATGTTTTTGATTTTTATTATAATATTTTAAAAATTGTTCTAATGAGATATCTCTTTCTCTACAAATGTTTTGTAATTTTTCTTTTGTGTAATATCCTTTTGTATATTTATTAATGTATTTAAAATCTAATTTTATTAGTTTTACAATATGTTTTGTTTTTATATCTGTAACTTTTATTTCTTCTAATTTTCCCTTTTTTGCTTTGTTATATTCATATGTTGATATTCCTAACATTCTTATTAATGTATAACTTTTTAATTGTAATTTACTTTTTAATTTAAAAAACTCTTCCGTATGTATTTTCCCTTTTGCTATTATTTTTTTGTTTTTTATTTCTTCATAATTGTTGAATTTTAGTTTTGTATATTTTTGTTTCTCTTTTTTTAATTTATATGCTGTATTATACCTTATTTCTAGTAAATATAACAAATCTTTTATTTCTATTTTTTCTTTTTTTGATATTTCTTGTATTTCATCATAACTAATTTTATTGTTTTCATGTATGTTGTATTTTTTCATAATTATTTCTAGTAGTTCACTTTTTCTATACATATTTATTTCCTTTTTGATTGTCTTTGGTTTATGTTATCATTTTTTATGATTTGTGTCAATTTTTATATTTTAGTTTTTGGTTTTTATGTTGGTATAATTGTATTTCATATTAAGTCTTACGGTTATCAGCCCGTAAGTATTGGCATTGTTGAGTTTGAAGTAATTGTGCTTGGTCTTATTAAAGTAAGGTAATCAGTGATATTAGTGATTTTTGTTTGCATTAATTTGTGTTTAAATTTAGATGTTTTTGTGGAGAGTGTGACCAATGTGTGACAAAGAACACATATTTGAAAGCCGTACTTTTATAATATAATTCATATTTTCAAGCGAAAAAACCGGTCTCTCTAAATAAAGTCCGGTGATTATATATTTGTTTTGCTATTATCTCTTTCAATTATCTTCTTTGTTTTAATTTTGTTATTATATTTGAAATTTTTGTGTTCAATGATTTTGACTGTTTTTCTTCTTCATCTTTCATTTTTTCAAATTGCAACTGCATATCAATCATTGCTTTTAAATATTCATAATAATCTTTACTTTCTTCCTCATCCAGTTCGTGTATTCCAATACTTAATATACTATATAGATTATTTAGATGTTCATGTATTCTAGGATCAAAATTTTCTTTAATAGCTTTTATTTTTGTTTCTGTTTTATTATCAATGAGTTGGAGTTTATCTTTTTCTATATAAAAATTCAATTGTTTTTCATAAACTCTTCTTAAATATGTATATGCACCTGCATAAAAATTATTTGCCATTGATAAGTCTGCATTTTTATAGTCTTCATATGCATTATATTTTTTTAATTGTTTTTTATATTTATCGAAATCAAAACCTTTTACAGATAACATTGATGGATATTGTCCTATTTTGGTTACAATTATTTTATCTCTTTGAACTCTTATAAATAGATATAATCCATATATATGTTTTGGCATATTATTACAATTTATATAGTATGAAATATAATAGTTTTTTTCAATTAAATCTTTATCCAAAATATTTTTATTAGTTTGTCCACATATATCTTCATCCTTCAAATCTATATACAACCCATCCTCACCTAAAAAAGCTATTCTTATGTAACTAACCTCTTTTGCATGTTCAGAATATTCAATTGAATATAAATTTTTACAATAATTGAATGAAAACTCTTTATTACACCACACACAATTTGTAATAATTTTTTTACTACTCGTATTTATATATTTTAAAAATCTAATTATTTCTTTTCTATCTATTTTATATATTCCTTGTGATTCTTTTTTACATAAAATATTAAATGTCTCTCTGCTATAGATTGGCATTTCATTAAAAACATAATTTAAATCTCTTATTTCTTCATCCATTTTATTACTCCTATTATTTTCAAAAAATTTTTTTACATATACTCTAACATTTTTTCAATTAAAATATCACATATATAATTTAAATTTTATATCTATTTTACTTATCTAAACTACTTCTTAATATCTTAAATGTAGCTTTCATCAGATCATATAATGCATAAAATGATAAGCTTGCTGATAGAGCTATTATAAAATTAACTATAAATTTCTTTAATGATATTATTGATATTATTTCTAAATTTATATTAGTAGTATCTTTCATTAATGGTATATCAAAATTCTTAATAAAATCTATACATATTATTGTAATTGTTAAGAAAAAAATGCATAACATGTCTTCTTCAAAACTTTTTAATAGTTTATCTAAACTTTTATTTTTATCAATATCATTGATTTTATTATTCTTCTTTAGAATTTCTGTTATTGGTGAATATATAAATGTATATGCTGTTAAACATAATCCAAGTAACGTAAAAAGAAATGGTATTATGTCTTTAGCACTTACTATAAAAGAATTATTTGTAAATGCAAATATTACACTACTTAAAATAATGCAAATTATTATAATTCTCTTTTTCACTTTATTCCTCCTTAAATTTATCCATAGTTTCTATTTTCTTCATTTCATTTTTTATAATATTTATATCTTTAATAGTTAAAGTATTGCTTAATAGTTCTCTTGATACTGGTATACTTATTTTTATACTCTTACTTTTACTATTTACTCTTTTGCTTTTCCCCTGTTTATTTTTATAAATTAATTTCCATTTTCCTCCTCCTGCACTAATATATTTTATAAATGAATCTATTCCTTTTTTATTAGGTTTCAATTCACCCTTACTATTGGAAAATTTTAATGATACATTGCTTGCCCCTACATTTTTGTTAGATTCTTTTAAAAACTCTACTGCATCGTTGTCTGCATCAAATAAATTAGGAACGCATAATGAAAAATCTATCATACTAACTTTATTATCATCTTTAAAAAAATCCCAAAATTCATCTTCTTTTAATATGGGATTTATACTTATATTTGTATCTTTGATATTTATATGTTTATTCATTATATTTTGTATTACATCACTACATGTATTATAGTTTTCAAATATTGTTTCATTTGATTCTATTAAAATTTTTTGTGAATATAGTTCAATAAAAATATTAACATATGGATAGTCTTTATCCTTTTTACCTATAATTTTTTCTTCTGTCATTTCATATTTATTATATTCTCTTTGTCTAGCTAATTGACAGTGAACTATAGAATCATATTGATTTATAAAAATCAAATAATAAACTCTTTTATTAAATTTTGAATCTAATTTTGTTCTATTCTTTAATTCTTCAAAAAATTTATTAAAAATCTTATTTTTAGTTTCAGAATTGTTTTCCAATCCTAAATTAAATATTGTCATTTGGTCTGAAAAAACAATATTTCCTCTATAACTATAAAAATCAATAGAATTATTCATAAAAATATCCCCCTTGTATAAAAAAGTAACATATTTTTATCGCAAAATTTGTCGAAACTTGTAGAAAATTATAAATTTCGACAAAAAAATACAACTTGCTCAAAAGTTGTATCTAAATTAATTAAAATCTATTAATTTTTATGCCATATTTGTCCCAATCAATTTCATATTTTTCCTTTTCTGTTTTTTCATCTATCTTTAATAATATTTTCTTACCTACTATTCTACAAGCAAAATAACAAATAATAGCATCATCAGCATGAAAAGTCCTATCAAGTTCATCATTTGATAATATTACATGTTTTGATATATTATATAAATCAACAAACAATTTTAATTCATTTGTAATATTTTTTTCAAATATATTTTTATCAACTATATAATTTAATAATTTTCCTAATGGATATCTGCTAGTCTTTATCCAAATAAGTTTATAATTTCTCTTTAAATATATTTTTATTGATTCTTCAAAGTGATGTCCACAATTTTCTATTATATCTCTTGCTGTATAATTAATATTTAATATATCTATATCACTTCTGATATATTGTAAACATCTATATGTATTTCTAAATTCTGTCCCTTGAAAAGGATTGGAACGAGCTGGATTACATCCTTGACAATATCCACCTATCCCTCCAATAGATTGGTCAAATTTCCATAAATTTATTGTTTTGTATTCTTGTCCTTCTTTTTCTATTTGTTCAATTATATTTTTAATAGTATTTAATTGTTTTTCACTAAATATTACTTTTAATTTTTGTGTTTGTTCTAACATATCTATAATCCTTTCTAACTTATGATCATATTCTAACATCATTTTGACATTATTTCTTTACATATATTTTGAATATTTGTATTATGACTTCTTTGCTAATTTATAATTTTCTTTCTAAATATTGTTTTATTCCCTTTGAGAAATTCTGAGCATCATTTTGAACTTGATTTTCGTACTCTACATCAAATATATTTTCTATAACATACTCTATAGCCGCACTTAATTTTTCCTTACTGTACATAGATATGTTACCTACAAAATATGTTTGAGCTTCTTTATTATCTCCCAACAACAAAAATTTCCATAAATCTTTGCATCTTTCTTCTGCATTATTTGCTAAATCATACATGTTATCTGATACATCATATAAATTTGATATTGTTTCATCCACTAGTCCGTTTTCCGTTTTTCCTGTTTTTGACATATTGAACCATTTTTCTGGATGAAATACTTCTATACTTTGATCAAAATTTTCTATTATAGTGCTTATTTCTCCCCAATAATTGATATAATCCATGAATTCTGCTGTTGTATTTTCTATTGCTTCTATTAGATCTTTGCTATTTTCCAAATCATATTCACTTTCTCTATATCTTGTTCCCATCAAAGCATTTAGCTCTGCTATATTTTCTTTGTCTTTTCTTGATAATGGATTCATTATTTTTCCTCCCTTTTCTGCTTTTTCTGCCCTTATTCTCTCATCTTCATTAATATTGTTTACAATATCATATTTTACCTTTTTTAAGTTTTCTATTTTTTTGTAATATGTTTCTAATATTCTTTGATCAATTCCTATTTCTACCATAATTCTACTTCTTATAGCTTCTATAAGAACACTCATTATGCTTTTTATAATTGATATATTGCTATGAACTATTTGTTTTTGGGTTTTGTTTGAATGTACAAAATATCTTCTGATATCCTTTACTTTTATGGCTAATTCTTCTATCTCTTTTTCTGAAAGATTTAATATAAAATTAGTTTCTCTTAATAGTTTTTTTAAAATCTCTGCGCAAGGAGCCTTACTTTGCTCTTTATGTATCACTAGTAAATGCAAACTATCTATTGCACTCATTAAGTTCATGTATTCACTCATCAGTATATCTTCTGTTGTTTGAAGTTTTATAAAATTTACCATTAATAGTTCGTTTTCTTCATATACTTTCATCCAATTTTTTATAATGTTGTCTAGGCTACCTTCAATATCTTTATATTTTACGATGTCTTTTATTATACTTCTATTTTCATAGTTACTTTTTCCATATCCAAGTATGATTTCTACATCCCTATCATAAAAATCTGTTGCTTTTATTTTTTCTACATTAATGTTGTCTCCTGTACATAATATTAAAAAGAATTGTAAACATTGTACAATGCCTTGTATTGTTTTAATATACTCATTTCTTATATTTTGAATGTTTATTTCTACTTGATTGTGAATTTTCATTTTGTAGTCCATTTTTTCGATCAAGTATGGATTTCTTATTGATATGTCAAATCTTTCTGTTTTTATTTTTTTCTCTTTGAATTTTCTGATTTTTAAATATACTTCGTTGTCCTTTGATGATACTTCTGGCATTTCGATTGGCCAGTCTATCCATTTGTCTAAATTCGTGTAATATAGTGAGACTTCTTTTATTCTTATGTCTCCTTTTCTTTCATATATGTGCCCAAATATGGCCATATCTGCTGTATATTTGTACGTGCAGTATTTTAGCTCTGTGTCTTCGTTTGGGTCTTCTTTTTCTGTTTCGTCTTTGTGGATTTTGTTTGTGTATATGTCTGTTCTGTCTAGTTCTACGTCTACTAGTGTTATTTTTTCTCCTTCTGCAAATCCGTATATTATGTTTGTGTCGTATAGTTTTCCGTATGTTATTAGACTTATTTTGTTTTCTTCTGTTATTTCTAGTTTTCCTGCTACTTTTTCTTGGTTGATTGTCCACCATATTCCTTCTTTTTGTTTCATTTTTTGCTCCTTTTTTGTGTTTTAGTAATTATATCATTTGGTTTTTATTTGTTTTCAGTTTGTTTAATTAATCTTTTTTACATTTCATATATATTGTAAAACTAAGTTTTTTCTAGTTATTTTAACGCATTTATCCAGTCTTGTAATATTTCCAGTAATTTATTTATAAGATATTTCTTACTTTTTTCCATCTTTATATCTTTTATTTTTTCAATTTCTTTTTTTATCCTTATTATGCTATCAATATCTCCTATATAATAATCTCTTAATTCTTTTTGATCTTTTGAAATATATTTAAGATTATAAACTGTATTTATTCCTCTTATAAATTCCAATATATTTTGAGAGTCACTGTATTTAATATTCTCTATCAATTCTTTATCATCTATACTTGAGAAAAAACTTTTATTTCTCTTAAATTCATTTTTATTTTTTTCACAGTATTCTTTAAAATTTGTTCCCCAATTAGTTTTATTTAAAATTTCTTTTATTTTTTCTTTTTGATTTTCAATAACTCTTTCACTATCATATTTTTCCCATTTTTTAAGTATATCATAATATCCTGGTCTTTCTGTATTATATCCTAAAGTGAATGGTATAAATTCAATAGTACAACTATTTTTATTATTTTTTATATTATATTCCATAAGTTTAATAATATCTTTTATTATTTTTTCATCATATCCAGCCCATTTAATTTCTAGTAGATAACACAAAATTTTACTATATACATCTATCATATATATATTGTCTTTTATTTCATTTTTCATTTGTTTGAGTGCCTCTTCAACTTTGTTATCGCTTTTCCCAAAAAAATTTGTTACAACATCAAATGGACTTCCTTTTCCATATATATTATTCTGATCTTTTTTGTTGTATAGTTCTAATATTTCCTTTATATCTTTTGAATCTATAATTGAATATTGGACTAGTTTATCAACAAATTTAAATCCTAATATTTCTATTTTATCATTTCTTATAGTTAAATTTATTAATCCGAATGAGCCTAATAAATTACTCCAATCATATAATTTTATATTTTCTTTATACATAATAGTTACATGTAATAAATATATTAATATATTATTTAGTAATTTATTATAAGTAAGTTCATCATAATTTTTATATATTGATTTTACTTCTTCCATTTTTTCTATTATTATTTTAAATTTAGAAATACAAATTTTAAGTGTTCTTATATTTTTATACTTTAATTTTTGCATTGTTTCAATTATTTCATATTTATTATTTTTTATTATTTTTGAAGCTATTTGTTCTTTTTCTTTATCACATATATAATCTAGAATTTTTTCCATATCTGGATTATAATATATAACTTCCCCTATTAATTTTTCTTTTATTTCAAAATATACTTGATTTTGATATAATTCTTTTGTTTCTGACATTTTTTCTTCATTTGCAATTAATATAGTTTTCACATTTTTATGTTCTACCAGTTCATTTATATACCCTAATAGTTCTGTAATAGAAATCATACATCTTTCTAAATCATCAAAAATAATAATATATTTAGATATTTCTTGAAACATTTTTATTACATCCATTATAGAATCTTTTCTTTCTAAAGAATTAAGATAAGTTTTTGCTCCATTTATTAATATTTTTGAGGTTTTTCCTTCTTTATTACCTAATATATTGTTTTCTATTATGGAATATATTAGTTTGTTCTCTAGTTGGGTTGAATCTTTTATTCCATATAATGATATATATATTATTCCTTTATATCTACTAGTTTTATTTATTTCTTTCTGTACATTTGTTTTCAAACTATTTTTTACAAAAAATGTTTTTCCTGCACCCCATTTACCATTGATTAATACTGCATATTCTGTATTTTCTTTTTTGATATATCTAAATATTAATTTACAGATTTCCTCATCTGTTATGTACATTTCTTGGTTTTGTTCTCTTATATGTTCCTTTAATTTTTTTTCTAATTCTTTATTCATTTTTCCCTCCACTTTATTTTTTATATCATACATAATTTAAAGCAACAACAAAACCTATTATTAAATGTAATTTTTAAAACATTTCTCTATTATATAATTGTTTTGCAAAAACTTTATAGTCTTGTAATTCATCATTAATAAAATATATGTCTAACTCTTCTCTTCCTTCATCATTTGGATAATATTCTTCATATCCATATGTTCCACCACAGTCTTCTGGATATGCTCCTGATTTTGCCTTTATACATAGTGGATGTTCTAATTTTTCATTTATTTCTTTTTCTATTATAATATCATGAACCCAATCATCTCCAAAATCATATACAAATTTCATTCTCTTATATTTTTTGAAGTATTTATCTATTTTTTCTTTTCCAGAGTCTAATGTTTTTACTCTTATGTTTTCTATTCCGTATTCGTCTTCTTCTGGTACTGCTATAAATTGTCCCATTTCATGTAACGTTGCTCCTACTTCAAATTCATATAAGTGATAGCCACACCATTCAAATGCAATTTCTATAATTGCTGCTAAATCATTAAATGTTATGTTTGCTGGTATTCGTAATCTTCTCCATGTTGGTGGATGAGATTCTCTTATTGTTACTTTTATTTCATAATATTTATCCATAATGCTTCTCCTTTCATTTTTCATAATTATATCATTTCATGTGAATTATTTAAATATATTTCTTGTTAAAACTTGTTTGGTTCAGTTATTTTTTTCATAATTGTGGTCAAGGTATTATTGTTTTATGTAAAAACAAAATTATTACCTGTTAAAATATGGCATATGTTTTATTTTATTATGTTTTCGGTGAGATAAGGTTAGTACTTATGACCTTCAGGTTATGAGCGAGGTTTGACGCGTTTTTGTAGTTTTGTGAAAATTAGAATTTTTGTTGGTATTTCAGTATTTACAAGAGTTTTGATTTGTAGAACATTTGTGCATTTTTAGGGCATTTTTGGAGTAGATTTTACCCAATTTTTACCCAATTCATATAGTATGTCTGTTCTAGTATTTCAAGCTTTTGTAAAAAATAATTTTATTAATAAAAATTTTAATTTTTGGAGGATTTAAATTATTAATAATTTTAGAGAAGTTAATGATGATATTTTAAGAGATTGGTTAAGTTTTAGAGAGGAAACTGAACTTTGTTTTATTAATGATGAAGATAGAAAACATACTGTTGAATTTGATGAGATTGTTGAGAAGATTTTGAGGAATGTGCCTAAGCAGAATAAAAAATATGTGGAGAAACAGCTAAATTTGCTTAATGATAATTTTCTGGATTATATTGATTATTGGAATGAGAAGTATTATAGGAATGGGTTCTGTGACGGAGTGCAGTTGATTGGTGGATGCTGTGACAAATAGAAAAAATATAATGGTGCTACAATAAAATGTAGTACCATTATATTTTATTCAAATTCAAGTTCTTCTTCAGCTGATACATATATATCTAATTGGTTATCAATATTAATCTTATTCACAAGCCAGCCATTTAATTCACATTTATTAATAAATTCGCTTATCCTATTTTTTCCATACATTTCCTTTAAAGTTATTACTACTCCAAATCTTATGTCACTTTCTAGGCCTATTCTTCCTTTATTAGTAACCTTTAACCCCCATGTTTCTTTACCAAATGTATCTCTTGGAACTTTTGTATTTTTCGTTTCATCTAGAGCAATTTTTACATTATCCCATTTTCTGAATATATCTCTTGCTTCCTTTTCTGTAGTCATTCCTTGTACTTCAGAATCTTGTATATTATTATTTATTGACTTAATTCCTTTATCGTACATTCTTCCAAAAGATATATTTAATTCTGTATTTGTATAATCTACTCCTTGATTTCTTGTACATTTAGGGAAATAACACATTACAGCTCTTGCATTATATGGATATTTTTTATCAACTATTGGAACTGGTATCTTATATGTATATGTATTATATGATGTAGAAAATCCTTCAATAAAAAATTTAATTTCATCATTTTTTCCATATAATACTTCTTCTATTTTTGTAGGAACAATTCCATATCCTAAATATTCCATGTCATAATTTATTTTCGAAAAGTTTAATGCTGAATCTATAATCAATGCTTTTGCAATTTCTCGTGATAGCCCAAGTTTATCAATTAAATACGACATTTTTCTAGCAATCCATGGTGCAGCATAGGAAGTACCAGCAACCTTTCCTAATCCTGTTGAATTGCATACATTTATATATCCATTTTTATCTCCTCCAAAAGCACATATATCAGGTTTTATAAAAAATGATAATACTTTTCCTTTTCTTGCATATGAAGGTATATCCCCATTTTTATCTACAGAATTTACTACTATAGAATTTATAGAATCTGCAGGTGCTCCAATTCTTACTGCACTTGGATTAGAATTTGAAATATTTGTACCAGAAACTATAAATACTATATTATATTTATTTTGTAGTTCATCTAATGCAGCTGCTTCAGGAGAAATAGTATATAATTGAGTATCATATATTGAACCTAAGGAAATATTCCATACTTTTATATCTAGGTTTTTTTCTATAATGGTTTTAATTTTTGAAATAATAACAAATGAATTATTATCTCCATCTATTGCTACACCAAAATGTCTAACTTTAAAATTCCCACAGTTATCGTTCCATTGTGGATTAATGTGACCTCCATCAACAATAATTGAATCTACTTCTGTACCATGACGATAACTTTCAGCTGTTTTCTCTATATCATTAGATACTAAATCCTGATAATCAACCCATTCATTAAAATATACATTTTTAGAATAAAGAGTATCTATAACTCCAATTGTTGGTTCATTACTTGGCTTTGGAAAACTTGAAAAATCAAATAATGGATCGATTCTATTAAATTCTTCGTTATCATATTTAGCAAGATCAGGCATTGTCATTGAAATAAGATAATCAGCTTCTGATTTTATTTTAGAAAGAACACTGTTATTTCCTGTATAAATAGTATCTGTATCAAACAATGAATAATCAGTATTAGGAATATTAAGATCATTCATTATTTGTTCTATATTTTTGTCTGTTGCAAATAATGTAATATACCCACTTTTTTCTAAATTAACATCTAGATTTCTAAATACATCAAATTTTTCTATATCTAAAAAATCTCTTATTAATGTTTTTACTTCTGATTTACTCATTTTATATTTATTTTCTATTAATTTTTGACCATCGTCTATAAGTTTAAAATTGTCCTTTGATACACTTCCACTACATATTTCTTGTACTATATTAGATATTATTCTAAACCTATTAATTATAATTTTTAATGTAGGCAATTTTATATAGTATGTAATTATATGTTTGTTTCCTGTACTATCAAATCTTACTCCTCTTACATAATTATTAGATTTTTCAGACCCTAATGATAAAAGTCTTTCAATCCTTCCACTCTTAGGAATAATCCTATTGTAATAAACACTTATTAATGCTCCATCAATTAATTTCTTTTCACTCCAAAAACCATATAATTTTTCAAGCTGACTTGCAAATTTATCTATATTACTAGATTTTATAATTTTGTCTTTAGGTAGTGATGGTATTATTTTTCCAGTAAAAGGTGATGAGTTTAAAACTCCATTTAACTCTAATAAATCATTCATTTATAATCCCCCTTGAAACGCTACTTTTTGAAATACCAGTTAGTTTTTCTATTTCTCTAACGGAAAAGCCTTCCTCTTTTAACATTTTTAAATCATTACTTATTTCCTTTCCTACTATTTTTTGATAGAGATTTGACATATATCCATAAGGTTTCGAAAAATCACTAAATGCAATTGTGCTCCTTATAATATTATAGAGATCTCCTGGATATGGAATATTTTTATACATATTGAATATTTTATTAGCTAATTTTTGATCTTGTTTTAATTCTTTATATTTATTTAATTCACTTGTCAAAATTGAATTGGCAACTTCTATTAATTCTTCTCTAGAGTATTCATTAAAATTCACTATATAATCAAATCTTCTTAAAAGTGCTTTGTCAAATTTTTCATATAAATTCGTTGTTGCAAATAATGTGATTCTTCTATCTAAAGAGTCTAACATTCTTAATAATGTAGATGTCACTCTTCCCATTTCTCTTAAATCATTAGAATTTATTCTATCTAATGAAATTGCATCTAATTCATCAAAAAGAATTATTGTTTCATTAGGTTTTTTTAATGCGTTTATATCATCAAATAATTTAATAATGTTTTTTGAAGTTTGCCCTAATTTACTATCAACAATTTCATCAAATTGAACAAAATATAATTCTCTATTTAAAATTCTTGCAATTTGCTTACAAGCTTCTGTTTTGCCCGTACCAGGATTCCCCACAAATAAAAACTTGTTAACATCAGCCCCATGCCTAATAGCATTAATTATTCCCAAAATATCTTTTTCTATTGAATGCGGTAATTTAAAAGTATCTGAATAGTTTTTATTTAATTTAAAATAACCACTTGTTCCATCGATACTTTGTGGAGTAAATATATTAGCCTTACTTAATATAGACATTATATAATGAGCTAATTCGTCATCTCCACCTCTAAGAAAATCTTGGGCGATTTCGTATGCTTCATTTCTAAATTCTTGTTCTTTATTTTCAGCATGATATTTAATTAAATTTATTACATTCTTTTTCTTCATTGTTATCACCTCTCCTATATAATAAACTTTTGGGACAAAAAAGTCAATATTTGGGACAAAATATTTCTTTAAAATTTTATTACAAAAATTAAATTAAAATATATAACTTTAAAAAGCAATAATTTTGTATAATTACATTATTTTGCTTTTTACATTAAAATATTCTACTTTTCCATAAATATGATTTTTAGTTATACTTATATTCTTTACTATCTTCATCAACCGTTAATTCGCTATATTTTTGAGTACATTTTACTAAATCAGTTGTTTTTCTTCCTGTTCCTTTAATATTAATATCTGAAATTAGTATCTCTACTTTCTTTCCATATTTTCTATTTATCTCTTGTTTTTATCCATTAAATTAATTAGGGTTTGTTTGTTTTTCCAACTTCTTTGCTTTTCATTTATAATACCTCAAAATCTTCTAATACTGGAATAGCACCATATCTTCCAGTTAAATAATCTTTATTGTATGTTGCATCATTTCTTACTTTTTTACCTGCATTTTTATCATCTTCTAATATATAATCAGATAATGCATATATTTCTGAAATTCCGTCTTTATCTTTTTCTGCAAACCATATTTCATCTCTTCTAAATGTTTCTTTGTTTAAGTTTACCGTATCATGTGTTGAATATATTAACTGTCCATTTCCTATATTAGTCTGACTATTATGGAATAAGTTAATAATATATCTAGTTAATAGTGGATGTAATTTTGCATCTAATTCATCAACAAATAATACCATTCCATTTTTTAATGCATCTATAAAGAAATCAAATAAGTGAAACATTTTTCTCGTACCATTAGATTCTAAATAAAATGTTAATGCTTTTAACTCTCCATTTTCTCCTCTGTGAAGAACTTCAATATCTATAATACCATTATTACTTTTAACAGCTTCTATTGAATCTGGTGTAGTTCTTATTCCTTCAATTCCAGAATCAAATGTCTTTATAAATTTTAATAGTTCTTTTTTATAATTTTCATCGCTTAGTATTTTTAATGAAACTCTGTTATTAATAAATCTTTCAAAATTCTCATGATTACCATCAACAAATAAAGTTGTAAAATTTTTATTATTTAACCAATCTAGCCAATGCTTTTCATATATACTCTCTACTATATAGTTCCATACTCCACCAAAATCACCACAAATAATTATATAATCATTTTTAGTCATTTCAGATTGTATAGGAAATTTATTCTCTTCAAATCTTGAAAAATCAGCATGTGTGTCACCTGTAATATAAATCATTCTTTTTTTACTCCAATTTCTTTTTTAAAATCTATTTATGTTTTTTCCATATTTCTCCCAATTTATTTCATATGTTCCCTGTGCTGTATTATTATCTATTAACATTAGTATTTTTTTTCCAATTATCCTTGATGCAAAATAACATATTATTGCGTCATCTAAATGGAATGTTCTATCTAATTCATCATTTGATAGAATTTCGTGTTTGGATATGTTATACAAATCAACAAACAATTTTAACTCTTTACTTAAATTTTTTTCGAAAATATTTCTATCAGATATATAATTTAATAGTTTTCCTAAAGGATACTTCCTAACTTTCAAAAATTCTATTTTTTTATGAAAACGTAAATATATTTTTATTGATTCTTCGAAATGATGTCCACAATTTTCTATTATGTCTCTTGCTGTATAGTTTAAATCTAAAATATCTATATCTGCTCTAACATATTGAAAACATCTATATGCATTTCTATATATTGAACCTTGAAATGGATTGGAATTGGCTGGATCACAACCTTGACAATAGCCACCTATTCCACCTAATGATTGATCAAATTTCCATAATTCTATAGTTTTATAATTATCTCCTGCTTTTTTTATATTTTCAATGATACTATTAATAGTATCATTTTGAGTTTTTGTAAATATTACTTTTAATTTTTGTGTTTGTTCTAACATATTATTTCCTCTATTAATTATATTTTTGAATATTAAATAATAATAAGCAAAATAATCATGCAATATACATAATTTATCTTGCTTATCATTTGTATTAATTTATATTTTTCTCGTTCTCTAACGATTGTCTAATCAAATCTAATTTATAATCATAATCTAAATCATCCCATACTTTTATTCTAATATTTCCTGTTCCCCAACTACCAACTGTAATACTTTCAGCTATATTTTTATCATCTTTTAATAATTCAATTGGTAAATCCAATAATATATTTAGAGAATTTTTGTACACTATTATTTCAGCGAAATTTGAATAGTCATATTTATAAGCTATATAATGTTTTGTAATTACTTTAGTAATTCTATCATCTAATTCCATTATATCTTTATCAAATCTATCAAATACCTTTTGTATTTTTTCCTTCATCTCTGGAAGATGATCTATATTTTCATAAGATACTTTTTCATATTTATTAGAAAACTTATATGGCTTTATTTCTTCCTCACTTAAATTTGGATATTCCCAAATCTTTACTGCTAAATCAGCCAAATCATCACTTCTATCATTAATTTGTTTAATATTCCATTCTGCATCTTTTTTATTTTCTTTCTCATAATTATCTACATAATCTAAAATCCAATTACTTAATATAAAGTGACTATCTTTAATTCCTCCTGATACAGCTAGTTTTTTCTTAAAACTGTAATCTCTCATTTCAGAATTATAAACTGGTTTTGTTAATGTCAAATTTCCTATCCTGTGCATATTTTCATTTTGTTTTTGTTTCCATCCATCACCTAATACCTCTTGCCACCAAGATTTTAAAACTGGAGTCTCTGGCAATATATGTTCTATTGAAACATCAATATTGTTAATTGAAATAGGATTTTGATGGTTGTAGTTTTCAAGTTGTTCTAATATATAATTTTTCAGTCTAGTATTATACATGTCTCTTGTAGCAAAAGCTCTCTTGAAATCTTCATTATTAGGAAATACTTTATATGAGTCTAATAACATTAAAGTTGCTAATACACTTACTCTATAATTTTTCTTATCTACAGAATTATATAATATAGCAAATGTTTTATTTAATGAATTTGATGGAATTTCACATATATACCTTCTAAAAACATACGAAATAATTGCCTTTACTATATCTATAAAATCTTTTCTTGAAAGTTCAAATTCATGAGTTTTTTGACTTTCTTCGTAGTCATTATATACTTGCATTAAAAATGGATATACTGTATCAGCTCTTTGTATTTTCAGTTGTTTCCATAGATTATTAATTTCAGCATCTTTGTCTTTACAATTATATATAGTAGAATAATATTTTGAATACTTTCTTAATCTTTTTATTATTTCTTCTTTTGAAAAATCTTTCTCTTCATAATAATTTTTAAATTCTTCATAAGCACGATCAAGTCTAATATTATTTTTCTTTTCTATCATAATTAGGTAATCTCTCAAAAAGAAATCAAATCTTTCTACATATCCCTGTTGTCCAAAGTCTTGCTCTATTGGTCTCCAGTAACTTTCATATAAATTTTTTTGAACTTTAGTATCTAAATCTAATAATAGATAATTTCTTAATAAATCACCTTGACTTAATCCTTTTCCTGTTGAATTCATGCTCTCAAATATTATTTGAGGGTTGTCCTGATTTTTTGTTAAAACAACATAAACAATATCTAATTTAATAATAGCCATATATATTTTATTTAATTCTTCAACTGTATTAGGTAATAAATCTACAAAGTAATTGAAATTATTTAAAAGTTGTTCAGAAGGATGTATCAATTCGCTTTCTAATCCTTTGGCTATGTAGAAATATGTCTCCTTATCATCTGCTGTTGGTACTAATTTAAATCTATCTTCTCCCTGATATCTATTATTAAAAATAAATCTATTTTTTATGTCATCAGCAGCTGTTCTCTCTCCTAATTTTTCATACGCTCTAGACAATGCAATCATCAATATAGAAAGAGTCGTTAGTCTTTGTTGTCCATCTATTAATATTTTTTCTTTTATTACACCAGGCATATCAATATCGTTTAATTGATAACATACAATAGAACCAATAAAGTGCCCTGAATTTAAAGATGTCTCCCCTAATTTCTGCAAATCCTTCCATAATGTATGACATTGTTCTTCATCCCAACTATATTTTCTTTGAAATATTGGGACAGTAAATTTTGTATCGACATTTGACAATAAATCATCTAATTTTGACTCTTTTGCTTTCATTTATTTTCTTCTCCTTCATTTAAATTTTATTCCATCATTCCCTTACATTTAAGCTCTGCTTGTCTTATAACAGTTTGTACTGCTTTTTCACTTTTGTTTGGTGGATAATTATATTTTATTAGCAATTTCTTTATTTCAATTCTCATTCTAGCTCTTGCATCTTTTCTAATATCCCAATCAATTGTCATATTTTGATTCACTGTTTCAACTAATTCTTTAGCAATTTGCACTAAAGTTTCATTCTTCATTAATTCCTTGACTTCTGGGTCATCTCCTAATGCATCAAAAAATGCTTTTTCTTCTGTTGATAGATTATATTCATTTCCTGCTTTCAATTCCTGTTCAATTTCATTTTTTAAATTTATCATTTCTTGTATTATTTTTTCTATATCCTCTACACTAGTTCTTTCATTATATGATGCTACTATTTTTTGGAATTTAGTTGAGAATTTTTCCATTAAAACAACATTTTCTTTTCCAACTTGTTCTACATATTCTTTTAATGCTCTATTTAATACTTCTACTGCTATATTTTTCTTTTGCATTTTAGCAAGTTTATTTAATATTTCGTCACTTAATATTGCTAATCTATTACTATTATGTACCTCTCCAATTTGTAACATTTCATCATCTTGGATAGCTCTTTCCAACATTTTTGCCACTTTATCATTTATTTCTTTTACATCTATTTTATCTCCTGATAACTTTGAAATAAATGACCTAACTGATATGAAGAACAATATCTCATCTTTAATTTCTTGTGATAATTCCCCTGTACATAATGAATATAAACTTTTTATATCATAACTGTATCTCATAAATGCTTTTCTAATTTCTTCTGTTTTTAGCATCCAGTTAGCTCCAGCCATAATAATTTCATATTTATCACTATCTGTTGTTGTAGCAAAATGTCCATAGTAAAATCCTTTAAATAAATCTCTTATTAATTCTACTTTATCCATTAAAACTTTTACTAATTCACTATTATCAACAATCTTTCCTTGGTCTCTCTTTGTATATGTTTTTAATGCATCTAGCAACCATCTTTTTAGTCCTATGTAATCAACAATTAAACCACCAGTTTTATCTTTATAAACTCTGTTAACTCTTGCAATTGCTTGCATTAAATTATGAGCTTTCATAGGTTTGTCCATATACATTGTTCCAAGTCCAGGCACGTCAAATCCCGTTAACCACATATCTACAACTATTGCAATTTTGAAGCTAGACTCCATATCTTTAAAATCTACTTCTAATTGCTTCTTATCTTTCTTAGAACCTATTGCTTTTTGCATTTCTTCATCATCTTTATTATTAGATGTTATTATCATATTAACTTTATTTTTCCATTCTGGTCTTAGTTCTAAGAATTTATTATACATTGTAAATGCAGATTGTCTTGAATAAGCTACGACCATTACTTTATTAGCCACACTTGTTTCTATTTCCTCATAATGTTTTATAATATCTTTTACTATCAATTCTAGTCTATCTGGATCTTCTATTATTTGTTTCATTGTAGCCATTGCTTTTTTAGACTCTGCTATTTTATAGTCATCAATACCTTCTTCTGTTTCAAGCATATTATAGTAATCATCTATCTCATCTAATATCTTTTGATTTAATCCAACTCTTGCCATTCTTGATTCATACATAATTGGCACCGTTGCACCATCCATAATTGCTTGTGTCATATCATAAGTATCTATTATATTTCCAAATACATTTGTTGTTGACCTGTCTTTTGTTTCAACAGGCGTTCCTGTAAATCCAATATATGTTGCATTTGGGAAAGCATCATGCAAATACTTAGCTGTTCCATATTTTTTATATGCTTCCATTTTAGTTTTATCAAATTTTATTGTTGCATCTAATCCATAATGGCTTCTATGTGCTTCATCTACTAAAACTAAAATATCATCTCTTTTGCTAAATACTCCTGTTTCTTCTTCAAATTTTTGTAATGTGGTAAAGAATATTCCACCTGATTTTCTTCCTTCTAATTTTTCATTTAAATCCTGTCTATTTTCAATTTGTACTGGTTCTTGTTTTAGATATTCTGAACATTTTGCAAATGTTGTAAATAACTGATTATCTAAGTCATTTCTATCTGTTACAACTACTATACTTGGATTATTTAATACTTTTATCATATTCCCAGCATAAAATACCATTGAAAAGCTCTTTCCACTTCCTTGTGTATGCCAAAGTAATCCAGCTTTTCCCGTTTTGTTATCTATTGCATTTTCTGTACTGGCTATAGCTTTCTTAACTCCAAAATATTGATGATATGCTGATAAAATTTTACTATCTTCACTCCATAATATAAAATTACTTATAATATCTAATAATCTATCTTTTCTAAGCATTCCATTGAATAGAGTTTTATGGGTAGGCATATTCTCTAATACTTCATCTGTATCTTCAACCTTTTTCCATTCCGAAAATCTACTCCATGGACTGGTGATAGTTCCTGCTCTTGCTTGTACTCCATCACTTACAATCATAAACTGGTTATAATAGAATAGTGATGGTATATGTACTTCTTGATAACCTTTTAATTGATTATATCCATCTATTAACTTAACATCTTCTCTTACTGTTGATTTTAGTTCAACAACAACTAAAGGCATACCATTTATAAATATAATTATGTCTGGTCTTTTTTCACTATGTTCAATGATTGTGTATTGGTTTATTGCTTTGAATATATTGTTATTAATATTATTAAAATCAAGTATTTTGACTGTTTTGTATTTAGTTTCTCCATTTTCTTGAACAGGCACAGCAATTCCATCTAACAAATACTTTGTGAATTGTTTATTGTTTAGTATTGTATTATTGTGGTCTAAATTTCTAATTAATCTCACTGCTTCTTGGACTTGTTCATTTTTAATACCTTTATTTATTTTTTCTATTGCTTGAACTAAGTCTTCTTCTAACAATACTTTTGAATAGTCGGTTCTTTGCATCTCATATCCATTTATACATTTATATTCTAAATTCTGTAAAATTTCCATTGTTACTTTTTCTAGTGTTTCTTCATCAAACATAATTTGCCCCCTAAATTATATTTATTTTTGAATTAATTTTTTTCTTTCTTCTTTTATCTTATTAACTTCAACTGTTCTTATTGCATGAATCATCATAAGAAAACACTTATCATACCATTTTATTAGTTGTTCATCTGTAAATAATTTATATGGTTCTTCTTTAATAGGATGATTTACTCCCATCTTGTTTACAATTGTCCCTATAGCATTATCAAGTTCTTTATCAAAAGATTTAATATTAATATTTTTTTCAATATATAAATCCATGTTTTTTAATATTTTTTGTTTCACTTTGATATCATCTTGAATTCTAAAATCGTTATATTCTAGTAATGTAACAGCTATATCTTTTGGTACCGTTTCTAGTATAGAGTCAATATCCGCATTTCTTTTAGTTATTATAATTTTATCATCTAATTCTTTTATTTTATAATTCATCTTTTCTAATATTTTTGGAATATTTTCGATTGCAGCAATTGTCATAGGTAATAACTCTATTTGTCTTTTATTTGCATCATCAATTAATAAAACCATATTTAGTATAAATTCTAAATAATATAAAAATTGTTCCTTGTTTATATGATACTTTAAATAATCAATTGCCTCTATATTAATTCCTATGTGTTCTAGATATTCATAAGCATCTAAAAATGTATCTCTATATTTCCACTCCAAAAATACTGTTTTGCTTATAGCAGAAATAAAAGTTCCATATGTCCTTGAATGATATTTTTCTTCATATATTGCTGCATTTGAGTCTTCTTGAAATATATCAACTAATTTTGAGAATTCTTTTGGTATATCTAGTCTATTTTCAATTTCAAAAATACTTTTCATATTTTTCTCCCTTATTATTGTCCAAATAAATAGTTATTTGTATGACTAATTTTCTATATTATCTAAGTCTATTTTGTCATTCATTAGCTTTGGTAATAGTGTGTCTCGTAATTGTGCTAATGTTTCATTTTCAAATATATTTAATTCTATTTTGTTATAAATTGGTATAACTTTTTTATTAAATGCTTCTAATTCATCTTTTGATGGAATTCTAATTCTAGAAGTTCTAAAATCTGTTTTATTAAATTTAGGTTGCGCTGAACCTCCTGTAATACCATCTATTAAGTGCTGTCCTTGATTACTTTTAAAAAAATAATATAAATAATAGTTGTAATTTATTTCTAAATTCTTTGAGTCAACCATTATAACATTATTTCCCAAGGACATTGGAAATTTATAGCTTGGACATAAGAAAATGCTTCCCACATCTCCTACATTTGATATTATTAATTCTCTACCAAATAGCTGAGATTTTTTTAGAAAATCATATGAATGTTTATCAACATATTTTCTTTCTTGCGTAAAGTTTACTTTTAAATCAGTATTTCTTATAAATAATGCATATTCTTTTTCATCATATAACCTTACATTTTCTGATAAACTTTTAAAGCTACCATTTGCTACATAATCTGAAATATATAAGTTTAAATCATCTATTCTACACTCATTCCACAATTTATTATTTTGATATAATTTTTCAAAATCCATTCTTGAAATTTCAAACAAATTATCATTTATTTGATTATTTAATTCTATTTTTTTATTCAAGCTATCAATTACCTTTACAATTTTGTGTTGTAACTCAAGAGGTAAATAATTAAATTTAAAATTTAATAAATCATTAATTTGAATATTAGGTTGTCCTGTTGTTCCAAATGCAATTCCATTTATATAATTTTTAAAGCTTTGTGTTTGCATAATATAATAAATAAATTTTCTATCATACTTCAATTCATCAACTTCTAATCTAATTAGTCCATTATTATATACTGCATTATAATCTTTTTGTATGTATTTATTAATCCCTACTGTGCTTCCTGTTCTAGCAACAATAATATCACCTTTTTTTAACTTATATTTTCTGTAATTATCTTCATTTACCTTTGAAAATCCCCAGTCAGTATATTTTCTTTTATTCGAAATATCCCCTATTCTTAGGCATTTCACTCCAGTATCATACTCAACAATAGGAGCTCTTTGTATAGCATCTGCTCCTGTACTTACACTTTTTATAGCATCTTTTAATCTAACAATCATACCCAATAGCCTCCAAGTTCTTCTTTATTTCTTCTTCCAACTTGTGAGATTCCTCAAATTGAGCTTTCAATTCTGTTGTTAAAGTTTTCATTTTTTCTTCGAATGATATTCCATCATCTTCTTGTTCTTCTGTTCCAACATATCTACCTGGTGTTAATACATAGTTATTCTCCTTAATTTCTTCTGTTGTGGTTGCTTTACAGAATCCTGCTACATCTTCATATTCTTCATTATTTTGGAACTGATGATATGTACCTGCAATTTTCATGATGTCTGTCTCATCTAACTCTCTTAGTTTTCTTGTAACCATTGTACCTAAATTTCTACAATCAATGAATAATGTTTTACCTTTTTGCTTTTTATTTCTATTAAGTATCCAAATACTACAAGGTATTGTTACTGTATAGAATAAGTTTGATGGCATCGATAATATACAGTCAACTAAATCTGCTTCTATAAGATTCTTTCTAATTTCCTCTTCTTGTCCTCCAGCTGATAAAGAACCATTAGCAAGTATTATTGCTGCTTTACCATTCATTGACAATTTAGATACCATGTGTTCTACCCAAGCAAAGTTTGCATTTCCTTTTGGTGGTATTCCATATTTCCATCTTGGATCATCTAATAATTTTTCTTGTCCCCAATCTGAAATGTTAAATGGTGGATTTGCTAAAACAAAGTCTGCTTTTAAATCTTTGTGTAAATCATTATGGAATGTATCATCTGCAAATTTGCCTAAGTTACCATCTATACTTCTGATTGCCAAGTTCATTTTTGCTAGTTTCCAGGTTGTTGGATTTTTCTCTTGTCCATATATACTTAAATTATCTATATTTCCTTGATGTCTTTGTATAAATTTTAAACTTTGTACAAACATGCCACCAGATCCACAAGCCGGGTCATATACCCTACCTTGGTATGGTTCTAATATCTCAACCATTGTTCTAACTAAACAAGCTGGTGTATAGAATTCTCCACCTTTTTGTAGTTCATTAGATGCAAATTGTCCTAAAAAGTATTCATAGATTCTTCCTAGTATATCTTTGTCTTGAGCTTCTTTACTTCCAATTCTTATGTTTGTAAATATATCAATTAGTTCACCTAAATTTACATTCTTATAATCTGGACTATTATATTGTTTTATTAAAACACCTTTTAAACTAGGATTTTCCTTTTCTATTTCTTCTAGTGCTTCATCTATTATTTGTCCAATATTACTATCTTTTGAATGGGCATTTAGATATTCCCATCTAGCTTTTGGTGGTACATAGAATATATGATCCATTTCATAAGCATCTCTATCTTCTTCCAGTCCATAACCTTCTTCTACCAATTCTTGATATTTTTCTTCAAATGAATCTGATATATATTTTAAAAATATTAGTCCTAATACTATAAATTTATAACTAGATACAGGAACAGCGCCTCTCATTTTATCTGCTGCTTCCCATAGTCTTTTTTCTAAATCTTTTAAATCTTCTTCTTTCATAATGGCTCCTTAATTTTAAATTTTATAATTTAACGTTATTTTATCATAATCTTTTATTTTTCTCAACAAAACTTCCAATATTTTCAAGTATTTTATCGAAATTTATCTAATCAACGCTAATACAAGTAACTTCCACCTTTTCATCCAAATATTTCCTAACATAATCAACACAACAATTCAAACAAACAACCTTAACTTTCGCATCTTAAGTCAAATTATCAGATGATAAAAAATTAATATAATCCATAAGATAAAAATTCGCAAAAGGCATATAAAAAATATAAGTATAAACATTATTTTCCTTAATATAATAATTATCAAAAAAACTCTTATATTTTAGAGATACTAATTTATCCCCAAAAATATCATGCAATCTATCATTCATAAAATTTTCATCCTTAATAATGCTAAAAACTTTCCATGTTTCTTTATTATATGGAACAATATAAGATTCTTCATATCTGATATCATTAAATTTAGGTTTATACAAATATGTATTATCTTCTGTAAAAATAATCAATCCATGAAATTTACTTTTATTTCTATTCATCTCCTTATCTATGTACTTTAATTCTCTTGGTGTAATACTCTTATGAAGAAAATAAACAATATAAGATCTTTTATAAAAATCATCAAGACTTTCATTCCATTTTTTCTCTTCTCTAGACATAACGCCTACATATCGATTACCTTTTTGGGTATAAGTATTAACATCACACTTCCAACTAGGTTCAAAATACCATCCACAACTTTTTACTTTACAAGCAATATCACTAATTCGTTCCATTCTTTTTTTATAATTTTCATTTCTGTTGATATTTCGATATCCTATTCCAATTTGATTTAAATAATGTTTTCCTTTTCTACTCAACACTACTTTTCCATATAATCGTTCAATCATATCACCTTTAGCTAAACTTGCTAATCTATTTTTGTAATAATATTCTGATTGATATAATAGTTTTACATTTTCATTTGTAATACTTCCATATTCAGCTAAGAACAATATTAATTCTATATCTCTATCTCTTAAACATACTCTCTTTTCTTTTTCCACTTAAATCACCTCCCTACCTTTTATCATCTTTACCTATCTTCCTGCTTTCTTCTATGCGAATGAAGGCACAAGATTACCATCTTGTGCCTCCATTCGCCTTTCATTCATTTATGTATTTTTTGTGTCTTACTCCTTACCTATGTACAACTTAAAGTTTTTTAATTGGCACTTTTCTTTTATTTATAAATACTTTTATCAGAATATCACCGTATGATTTTTTAATTTGTAGTCAGAACCTATTTGTGTTTTTTAGAATTTTTAATCAAATATTCTATAAATATCTAAAATTATAAGCTTTACTAAAAAACCTTTTTATATATATTTGTGCCCATAACGTGCCCAATATCATTTATGTAGGCAACTTCGAGCCAAAATATAAGAGTCACAATCTCTTGCAACTCTAGTAATTCTAGCCGTTATGAGTATAATAAACAAACTCCTTGCCGTCGGAGTATGCGATATCAGTCTTAATATCTAATCAATATTTCTATTCACAATATACAATTTAATTATACTAAATATCCCTCCTTTTTTTTATTATATTATTATTCCATTTGTATGGTCAATTTCATGTTGTATTATTTCAGCAACAAATCCAGTATATATTCCATGCTGTTTATTAAAATTCATATCCAAATAATTAACCTCAATTTCTTTATATCTTTTACATTTTCTTTCTCCAATCAAAGACAAACAGCCTTCCTCTGTTTCGTACTCTCCGATTTTACTTGTAATAACAGGATTTATCATCACAAAATCATATAGTTCACCTGATACACAAATTATTGACTTGTTATATCCTATCATATTTGCAGCAAGTCCTACACATCTTTCTTTATTAGCATTTAATGTATCTAATAAATCACTTACTATATACTTATCTTTTTCTGTTGCTTTTTCTGCCTTTTGTGATAAAAACATTACATCTTTTACTATATCGTTTACCATGCTAATCTCCTATTTTTTCTTTGCTATTACATTAAATATATGCCAATGTTTCATTTTACCTAACCCAGTAAGCATATCTTTTTCTATCTCTTTAAAGCAAATAATTTCAAAATCAGTAAATAGTTCTAGTACTTGTTCTTTGGTAAAAAATATAATTTGAAAATTTTCTACATTCCACTCATCTTTTACGCAAAAAAAATTTCCTATAAAATATCCTTTATTTGATATGCTTGTTTTTATTTTATTCCATAATTCTTTAAATTTATCTTTTTGACAAAATGGTAGACTGTAATTAGCTACGATTAAATTGCTTTTTTCTAATTTAATGTTTTCAAATTTTTGTTTTTGGAATCTAAATTTTTTTAATTCTTCAGTATTTAATCTTTTGGATATTCTTGTTTCTACATCTTCTCTATCTATCGCAAGTACATTCCATCCTTTTTTTATTAAATATATTGTGTCACTGCCTGCTCCACATCCTAATTCTATTGCTTTTCCTGGCTCGACTTTAATATTTTCAATGAAAAATTTCACATTTTTTTTTGGATAGTCAAATGTAGTATTATCATAATATTTTTGAGTTTTGTTCATTAAATTTTCCTCTTTTTTTAATTTTTTCGTTAAATATTATTTTAAATCATTGTTTATTTTGTGTATTGGAAATTTATTTTCTTTTAAAATATTTTTTACTGCTCCTGGCAATAATGGATATTCATCTATCTTTTTCAAGTCAAGCCATTCATATTGCAAATAATCTTTGCCTTCAATATTTTTCATTGTATATTCTATTTTTTTGTCTTCTTCGTCTGTAAATTCTATTTTATGTATAAACATTATCTCATGGTATTTTGAACCTTTCATTTCAAAAAAGTTTTCAATTGTCGCAATACCTTGCCATTATGAATTATTACTCCTGCTGTTCTTACATTTAGTTTGTAATCTTCTACATCAATCGTTATATCCATTTGATTTTCTCCTTTCTTTTCCACAATTATACCACTTTATGTGTATAATTTTAATTATTTTAATTCATATAGTGGATTATTTGTAAAAATAAATTTTTGTTTTTCTCCAGAGCCATATGTTTCAGTGTATTTATTTATTCTTTCTTATTTTTGCTACAAAGAATCCTTCGTATACATCTGTTGGTTTTACGCATAAAGTTCCTGGAATTTTTGTTGGAAGTATTGGTAGTTCTTCTATTCCTTTAAAATTTATAGGTGCAATTTCTGCATTTCCGCCTTTTATGGCTGTTGAAACAACTTCTTCATTTTCACATTCTAAAATTGAACATGTTGAGTATACCATTTCGTGTCCTGGTTTTAATAATTTTATTGCTTTGGCTAATAGTGTTTTTTGTGTCTTTGATGACCTTTCTACTAGTTGTTCTGTAAAGTATTTGTCTATATTTTGGTCGTTAAGGTCTAGTGTTCCACTTCCACTGCATGGTGCATCTAATAAAATTTGATCAAATGAGAAAAAGTCGTCTATAAATCTTGAGTCTTTTGGCATTATGAATACACATGTTGCTCCTTGTTTGTCTACATTATATTTTAGTCTTTCTGCTCTTATTTTGTTTTTTTCACATGCTGTTATGTGTGCTTTGTTGTTTGTAAGTGCTGCTATTTGTGTTGTTTTTCCTCCTGGTGCTGCCGCCATATCTAATATGTCTGTTCCTTCTTTTGGTTCTAGTATTATTGGTGGTAACATTGATGATAAGCTTTGTAAATAAATTTTTCCTTCTTTATATATGTCCATTTGTTGCATTGTTTTTTCGTCTTCATTTTCTATTATTAGTGCTTCGTTGCTCCATTTTACTTGTTTATATTCTATTTTTTCTTTTTCTAATTCTTTTTTTATTTCTTCTATATTGCTTTTTATTGTATTTATTCTAAGTGTTGTTTTTCTTTTGCTAGAGTATCCCTCTACTATTTCTTTTGTTGTTTTTTCTCCATATTGTTTTTCTAGTAATTCTTGCAAAAATTTCATTTTTTCACCTTCTATATTAATTCTTTTATTGATTTTTCTTAATTTTTTATAGTTAGATATTATCATATAAAGCTTGGTATTACAAGTTGATTTTGTTTTTTGTATATTTGTTTAATTTTGTTGGTATTTTTTTATTGCTTTTGGCATATAATGTATATTAATATTAGATATTATTTATATTTATTTTTTTAATATTATGTAAGATTTTTCGTAATTTTCTTTAAAACTCTTGACAAATTTGATTTTTAGGTTGTATAATAATTAAGTCAACACATTACATCGCGGGGTGGAGCAGTTGGCAGCTCGCAGGGCTCATAACCCTGAGGTCGGTGGTTCGAGTCCATCCCCCGCAACCAAAAATATGAAGCATCTACTTTTAGTAGGTGTTTTTTTATTGCAAAATTTCGGAATTTGATACATGTCCCAAAATCCCTATCATTTTATCTAAAGCTATTATTTACTACACAAAAAGAGGGATTTTTTGTGGTGGCCCCACAATCCCTCTTTTTTTATTTATTATTATTCAATTCTTTGTATCTCTTAATTTTCATAGTAGAAGTTTTTTCAAATTCCCCTTCTTTGATTTCAAGAGCTTTTACTGCTTTGTAAGATGTTAGTTTTTTGTTTACTTCTTTAATATTTTTCCAAATTATATCGTAAATCTCTTTTTCTGAAAGGTCTCCGTGTAGTTCTTTTATTTTGTCATAATCTGGTATAACTCTTGCAGTGATTATTAATTCTTTTTCTTCTCTTCTGCTATTTGCTTCTGGCTTTTTACCATAAACCATAGATTCTTTTATTTCGTCTACTTTGTCTAATAACATTTCGATTTCTTCTGGATATATATTTTTTCCGTTTTGTGTTACTATAACGTTTTTGCTTCTTCCTGTTATAAAGATGTATCCGTCGTCATCTATATATCCAATATCTCCTGCATTGAAGTATCCGTCTTCATCTATTACTTTTTTAGTTTCTTCTTCGTCTTCATAGTATCCTAGCATTAGAGTTGGTGATTTTATTAAAATTTCTCCTTCTCCGTTTTCGTTTGGGTCTTTTATTTTGATGTCTGCTTGAACTATTGCTTTTCCTGCTGATCCTACGCATGGTTTGTATTCTGGTGTTAAGGCTGCTATTGGTGCTGTTTCTGTTAGTCCGTATCCCTGTAGGAAGTTGATTCCTATATCTTCTAACCAGTTTCCAACTTTTTTGTCTATTGGTGCTGCTGCTGATACTATGATTCTTAGTCTTCCTCCTAAGTTGTCATATATTTCTTTGAATACTTTTTTCTTGATGTCTATTCCTGCTCCTTTTAATGCATTTGTTACTGATATCATTGTGTTTACCATTTTGTCTTTTTTGCTTTTTACTATTTTTTCGTTTATTTTTTTGTATAAGCTTTCTACTAATAATGGGACTGTTAAGATTGCTGTTGGATGTGCTTCTTGTAAGTTTGGTACTATGTATCTTAAACCTTCACATATTGCTACTGATGCTCCTGTTGCCATTGGTAGTAAAAATCCTATTGTTGATTCATAGCAGTGATGTAGTGGCAATACTGAAAATAGCATGTCTATTGGATATAGTTTTACATATGCTGATACTGCATTGATGTTTTCTGCTAGGTTTCTATTGTTTAACATTACTCCTTTTGCGTTTGATGTTGTTCCTGATGTGAAGAATAATATTTTGAATTCTTCTGGGTCTATTTTTATTTTTTCGAAACTATTGTCTCCTGATTTTATTATTGATTTTCCTAAGTCTATTAGGTATTGTAATCCAACATCTTTATCTTCTAACTTATTGTCTGATTTCATTTCAATAAAATATTCTACTTCTGGGATGTCTTCTTTTATTTTTTTGATGTCTTCTGCTTTTTTAGGTGAATATATTATTGCTGATGCTCTTGATCTTTTTACTATGTTTTCTAATTCATTTAGTGGTAATTCTCTGTCTGTTGGTACTGCAATTCCTACTCCACATAGCATTGCCATATATGATACATACCATCCGTATTGAGTTTCTCCGATTATGATTACTCTTTTATTTTTTAGGTTTAAGACATTTGTTAATGCTGTTCCTAATCCAAATACGTCTTCTTTGAATTCTTTGTATGTTGTTATTTTGTATGGTGTTTTGTGGTCCGACTTTTCTAGTATACAGTCTTCTTCTGGATATTTTTCTACTGAGTTTAAGAAAAATTCTTTTACTGTTTTGTAGTGTGTCATGTCTTCATATGGTGTTTCTCTTTTTTTCTTTAAATTCTTTTTTTCTAGTTTTTCGTAGTCTATTTCGTTTAATTCTTCCATTACGTCCATTTTCATTTTTTTGAATTTCATCTTTGGAACTTTAATATCTCTTAATCCCATTTTTCATTACCTCTTTTATTTGTTTTTTCATATTATATATGATTTTCTTGCTTTTTTCAAGTGTTTTTTATTTGTAACGTTTGGTCAGTTTTTTTAATTTTACTATTTAATAAAAATAATGGCTTGGTTCCCCCTTAAAGATGATAGTTTGAATATATTTTCGAATGTGACCGAAATAGTTTTACAAATTCTTAAGTAAATGTTTTAAAGGTTCCTACCACTAGGGTTTGTTAAAATATTTACATTAGAATTTGTTAACGTATGTAGGAAAAACGAGAAAAATATGAAAACTATCATCTTTAAGGGGGAACCAATCCATTATTTTTGTTACAGTTCACAAACAATAATTTTATGGACTGTGAATTGTAACTTATTTTTATTTCAATTGTAAGTTTTTTGCAATTTTCTATTGACTTTTTCATATAATGATAGTATACTAAATAACTGAAAGAGTATACTAGTGTAATTTATTCATGTGAGGGGTGATATAAATGAAGAAAGATCAGATAATAGAAGCAGCTAGACTTTTGTTTCATAAATATGGCTTTAAAAAAGTTTCTATGGATGAAATAGCAAGAGGAGCAGGTGTAACCAAAAAAACTATCTACACTTATTTTTCGAGTAAAGAAGATTTGCTGAATTACTTTATTCAAGAGGAAATTCTTAATATGAAAAATATTGTTGAAGAAATAGATAGTAAAAATCTAGATTTTTTTGAAACAGTAAATCAGTCAATTTGCCGTCTTTTAGCTTATAGAAGAGATAAGGATTTTTTAAATACTATAACTAAAGAAGCTGAATGGCTTAAAAATCCTGTTATAATAAATAGTTTGGAACTGATAGATACTCAAATTCAAAACTATATAAAAGGTAAATTGGAAAAAGCTAAAGAAAATGGTTACATTGATTACAAAGATGTAGATATTACTTCATTTTTAATTTATAAAATGTATATAGCTCTCATGTTTGAATGGAATGAAAACGAAAAAAAGCTAGATGAACAAATTATAGCAAGTAGTATTTCACAAATTTTAAAAAATGGTTTAAGAAAGGATGTTGATTAATTTATGAAAAAAGAAAAAATTTTAAAAATTGTAATCTTTGCTGTTGTCTTATTAATACCTATAATTTATAGTTTTTTCTATTTAAAATCTTATTGGAATCCATATGGTGATTTAAAAGGTTTAAAAATTGCAGTTGTTAATTTAGATGATGGCGAAAATGATGAAAATCAAGGTAATGAGTTCTTAAAATCTCTACAAGATGATGGAACTTTTGATATTTGTCCTGTTTCATTAGATGTTGCAAATGAAGGAATGCAAGATGGTACTTATTATGCTACAATAACAATTCCAAGTAATTTTACAAAATGTTTAAACAGTGCCTCTACTACTGATAAACAAATATCAACAATAACTTATAGTCCAAATCAGGCTTCAAATTATTTGTCTTCTCAAATAATTAATAGTGCTGTAAAGACTATGGAAATAAATTTACAGGCTAAAGTTAGTAGTTCTATAGCTGGAAATTTATCTGATAATTTAAAAAGTGTTCCTGATAGTTTAGAAAAGGTTTCTGATGCTTCAAGCCAATTATTGGATGGTTCAAAATCTTTAACTTCAGGTATTAAAGAAATTAGTGATGGTACTTCTAAATTAAATAATAGTTATACTGAATTTGATAATGGTGTTAATTCAGCTTATGAAGGAAGTAAGTCTTTAGAAAGTGGTATTAATCAAGTAAATTCAGGTGTCGATACTTTAAGTAATGGTTCTTCTTCATTAAATACTGCTATTTCTCAAATAAATGCAGGTGTTGATGAATTATCAGCTAAAGGTTCTGAAGGTATTAAATCTTTATCTGATGGTATTACAAGCTTAAATACTGGTGCTGAAAGTTTAAATACTAATTTATCAGCATATGTAGATGGAACTTCTTCTTTAGCTAATGGCGCTACTTCATATGTAAATGGTGCTACTGCTTTATTAGGTAATGTAGATAAATATATTGATTCTGTTGATAAATCAAATGCTCAAATGGCTGCTTTATTGACTGAATTAGCTAAGTTAAAAACAAGTTCTGATCCTAATGTACAAAAATTAGCAGTTCAAGCTCAAGCTGTTATTGATAGCAAAGGTGCTGAAAAATTAGCAGTTGCTGGTTCACAAATAAAAGCTGGTGAAAAAAAATTAACTGCATCAAATTCTGCAATAACAGCTGGTGCTAAAAAATTATTAAATTCTGGAGATGCTTTAAAGAATGGTTCGAATTCTTTATATGCAGGTACTCAAAAGTTAGCAAAAGGTTCTGCTTCTTTAGGTCAAATAACTTCTGGAATTACTAATTTAAAATCTGTTTTAACACAAGTTCAAAATGGTACTAAATCTCTACAATCTGGAGTTGGTACATTGAAAGTTGGAACAACTAAATTATCATCTGGTAGTGATAGCTTACAAAATGGTTTGGCTACTTTAAGTAATAGTTCTTCTCAAGTAAAATCTGCTTTGAATACTTTAAGTGATGGAACAAGTTCTGCATATACTGGAAGTACTCAATTAACTAGCGGTTTACAAGAGTTTAATAATGAGATAAATAAAAATATTGATACTACAAATAATGATTTACAAAAACTTTCTGGTATAGAAGATTTTGCTGAAAATCCTGTAGAATTTAAAACTGAAGCTTATGGTGAAGTTAATTCTTATGGTATTGCATTTACTCCATTATTCTTATGTATCGGTTTATGGGTTGGTGCATTAATGTGCTATGTAGTATTATATTATGATCAAAAACATAGATTTGGCGTTTTAGACCATGATAGTAAAAATAAATTCTTACAAAATATTGTTTATATTGCAGTTGGAGCTGTTCAAGGTGTTATAGTTGCTGCATTATTAAAATTAGGTTTAAGATTTAATGTTGAAGATATTGGATTATATTATTTTGCAAGTATTTTGATTGGTATTACTTTTACAACTATTATTCAATTCTTAATTAGAAACTTTGGTGATGTTGGTAAATTCTTAGCTTTAATAATTCTTGTTTTACAATTAGCTGCTTCTGGTGGTACTTTCCCAGTTGAAACTATTGATAAGGGATTCCAAGCAGTTACACCTTACTTACCAATGACATATTCAATTAAATTGCTAAGAGAAATTTTAGTACCTACTGCTACAAACTTTAAAAATAATTACATTATGATTTTATTGGCTATTACAATTTGTACTTTGGCTATAACTTATATTGTTGATTTTGTTAAGGCTAAAAAACAAAAAGGTGCTGAATCTAATAATTAATTTTAAATAATATATTTTGTATGATTTTGGAGGATGGGATTTGTTCCATCCTTTTTAAATTTTTATTAATTCCTTTATTTTGTTATATTTACTGTCCCCTATTCCACTTACTTTTTTGATGTCTTCTATTGTTTTGTATTTTCCGTTTTCTTTTCTGTAGTTTATTATTTTTAGTGCTGTTGATGGTCCTATTCCTGGTAATGTTTCTAGCTCTGCTTGTGTTGCTGTGTTTATGTTTATTTTTTCATTTTTGTTTGTGGTACTGTTATTATTTTTTGTATTTCCTGAGTTGTTTGTGTTCCCTGTATTTTTTTCTGTATTACTTGCACTTTTTTCTGTTCCTCCTGTGTTTTTTGTTACATATACTGTTGTTTTGTCTATGCTTTTTTCTGTTGTTTCACTATTGCTTTGTTTTGTTTCTTCTTTTGTTGGTATATGTATTTTTTCTCCGTCTTCTAGCACATATGCTAAGTTTATGTCTTGGATGTTTGCATTTTCTGTTAGTCCTTCTGCTGCTTCTATTGCGTCTGCTATTCTGCTGTTTTCTTTTAGTTCGTATATTCCTTCTTTTCTTATGGCTCCTGTTATGTGAATTATTATTTTGTTTTCATTTGTTTCTTTTTGGTTGTTTTGCGTATCGTTTTCGTTTGTTTCAATTTCTTCTAAGTTTGTGATTGTTTCATCATTGTTTTTGGTAAATAGCATATAGGCTATTATTAATGCTGTGGCTATTATGGTTATTATAATGATTAGTGTTTTTTTGTTTATTTTTATCATGTTTCCTCCTTTTTGTTGCAGTTCTATAAGAATATCTTCTGTTATACCTAGGTATTATAGTTTTCATATTTTTCATTGAACTATAGTTACAATTCACAGTCCGTAGAATTATTATTTGTGTGGCGCCCCCTTCCCCTTGGCCCTCGCTTCGCTCGACGTGAACTCTTTCCATAAATTCATTTAAGAAATTCTAATATTGCTCCAATCACATTCGAAAAGTTTAAAATCATATA